>NZ_JAQFUY010000005.1:0-212969 GCF_027716745.1 Bacillus cereus group sp. Bc010 | reverse complement strand
CACCTATCCCCTAAAGAATTTAGGGAACAAGTGGTTTAGGTGTTTTGATTGGTGTCCCGTTTTCGGGGGTCACTTCAGTACAAGAGTAAGTTTTTTCTCGTTATTTTATGATAGGTAAATGCATTATGATTTGTTGACCAATTGGTCCCATTCTTCTAAAACCTTTGTCTTGGAAGCCAACTTTTTCATATAAATTTTGTGCAGGAATATTTTTTTCATTCACAGCAAGTACAACTTCATTTTTCATCGGAAAATAACATTGTACAAACTCTTGTAATAGTGCCAGTGATTTTTTAGCGTATCCCTTCCTTTGTCTATTGTGATTTATAGAAAATGAAGTTAAAAGTAAAGCGTTCTCATTTTTTGTGAACTCCTGCACTCTATCTCCTGTTTGCAATGCAAAAAGACCAACAGGTACCCCATTGTAATCTAAAATAACAATCACATTTTTTGTACGATCATTTTTTGCTTTTTTCAATAATTCAACTGGGTCCGATGTAAATTGAACTTGTTCACTTGGTAAAGTAAATGTTTGTATAACTTCCTTAAATTCCTCTTTATACGGAACTAATTGAATTTCCCCTGTATGTATGTTCATGATAAACTCTCCCATTTTTTACTTATTAACTTAAACCTTGCTGCACTTTAGAATGTACTTTGCCATCTAAAAATGTAATTTCAACTAATGCAGTTGGATTGCTTCCCTTCCAAGCAAAGATTTGCTTAATTTGTGTAGAATGTTCCACCCCTTCTTCTATGAGTAAATCCCCCTCAAAACCAATTAAATCTTTCACTTCTTTATAAGTCATTCCTTCATTTATATTGGAGAAATGATTTATATTGATAGATTCTTTCTTTTGATTTTCCATCACAGTAGAAGAAGTCGCTGTTTGCTTTTTTACTTCTTTCTTCTGTTCACACGCTGTCATACTGAAACCTAAGCATAAACTACATAATATTAATGTGCTTTTTTTCATCATAACAGTTGTCCCTCCCATAATAATTAAACCATATATTCCCTTGAAAATAAACTGAATATTTAATATTATATCGAAAAACCCTGTACAATTTAGTACAGGGTTACGGTTAAATTTATTTATTTAAATGATTATTTGATTGGTCATTCTGTTCTTTTCTCAGTTCTTGTTCTTCATCTTTTGGTAATTGTTTATCATTATCTTTTATTGGATTCGTTTCTCGATTTTCAATCATGTCATTTGGAACTTGTGGCATTACTCGGCCAACAATTGCTGCTAACTCATCCAGTATACCTTCACCTGTTTTTCCTTTTTTAATTTGCTTTCCAATTTGTTTCAGTCTTTCATACGTATCAACATCTGCTACAACGACTGCATTAGCACCATCAGGATCGTTTTTTAAGCTTTCTGCAACAGAGTATTTTATGGACTCAACACGTGTTCGATCTAGTTTCGCTTTTACATCAATTCCTACAATAGCATATTTCCCAACTACTACCGCTGTCGCATCATTTACACCTGGCACACTTGCCGCTAAAGATGCTAAATGGTCCGCTGCTTTTTCATTTGGCTTATTTGACTTATTTGTATAATTAACATTTTTCATTGAAACATTTTTTTGCTCGGGCTTTTCGTTTGGATTATCCTTTTTTCCAATACTGCATCCAGTTATTAATAAACAAACCATCAATAGGTATATTAAAATCTTCATTATTCTCACCACTTTACCATTCAAGTTTAATCATAAATTTTTTCAACAGCTTGCATTTTCTTCACTTTTTCTTCTGCTCCGCTATTTGCATTAATGAAAATTTGGTACGTATCTTTCCCTAAAGTACCTACAAATTCATAGCAAAGTACTTCGTTATGCAAATCGTTTACTACCATTGCTTTTCGCTCTTCCATTACCTTTACATCAGGGTTTATTTTCTTTCTTGCTTCTGCTGCAGTTAGCTTTGCCGAAGGGATTGTTCGTTTTTGGTGTGATGCTAAATATTCTTTCGCCGAAAATCCGACGATAGAACCGTCATCTAAAGCAATTTTCATTTGAATTGCTTCTGGATAAATTCGTACGCCATTCTCATTTACTACATACGTAAATACACCAACATTATCATATTGTGAGCTATCATAAAGCTCCATATTATGAAACTTATGGTCCTTTAAAAATTTCAAACCTTTACTTCCCGCATCGTTTAAACTAATTTTCTGTTCTTTAATTTCTCGATTATTCATAACCCAAATTGGATATCCACCTTTCCCGGTAATATCCATATAAAACTCATTATTCGTTGCCTCATCTTTAATTTTCACACTATAGAAAGATTCTTTCGCACCTTTTCCGCTTTTCTCGACTTCTACCTTTTCATTTCCTTTTAAATTTAAAAACGATTTTGCAATTTTCGCCGCTTCATCTTTTGAAATTGCTTTTCCTCCTGCTTCAAATCCACCTTTTTTATTTTTTTGTGCACTTGTAAAGGTAGGTCCGAAGTTTGTAGAAGAATACGATGTTACATTTTTTTCTACTGTCTTTAATCCGTCAATAATTGTATTGTCTGCAGGATCACGATTTGATGCGAGTGCCATCTCGACATCCATCCAGCGTAAATTGTTTTTCAAAACAAGATGTTGCACTTTTCTTAGTTCATCTTGTATATTTCCTGCATTGGAATATAAAGTTTGCAACGTTTTGTATTCTTGATCATTTAACGGCTCTTTTTCTAAATCACGAATGGCTGCACGGTAACTAAAATCACCGATATTCGCTAAAAATTCTTCCGTTTTATTAAAAGGCATTAATGTTAAAGGAAGTTGTCCTACATCCGAACGAGCTTCCGATGTTAATCTCCATACATCTGCTAATGCAGGCGATAAAGATGCGCGCGAATTCATCGCAAGCGTTGTTCCAATTTTATCGTGCAATAAATCAACCTCATACGCTAAATCATGAAACGCACGTTGATAGCTATTTTCTGCCCGAATTAATACTGCATTCTTCTCTTGATGCTCTTTATAGCCCCAGTATCCTGTCCCGACTACACCAACTGTTAATAATACGATTATAATACCTCGTAACATAGTTCCACCTCCGCTCTATTTACAGAAAATATGTTTCCCGATCTTTTTAATTTGTGGACGAGTCCAAATCCATTTACTTGTTGCAGTATCTGGATTGAAATAATACAATGCGTTTCCTGTTGGATCCCATCCATTAATTGCATCTAATACAGCTTTCTTCGCTGTTTCATTTGGCGTTAAATATATTTGTCCGTCTGCTACCGCTGTAAATGCTCTTGGCTCAAAAATCACACCCGAAACAGTATTTGGAAATGATGCACTTGTAACACGATTTAAAATAACTGCAGCGACTGCAACTTGTCCTAAGTACGGCTCACCACGAGATTCTCCATATACTGCGTTTGCCATAAGCTGAATGTCATTTTGGGAATAACCATTTGGAACATTTGTCCCTTTATTTTGAGGTGGTTTATTTTCTTGTGCTGTACCACCACTATTTCCTTTATTCGTTGTCGTTCCTTTATTAGCAGTTGACTTATCATACTTCGTTGCCTTCACGAGCATTTGCTTCGTTTTAGCTCCGGCTAAACCATCAACAGGTAAACCGAATTTCTCTTGAAAATTTCGAAGTGCCCAGTATGTACCCCAGCCGAAAACACCATCCACTTTTCCTGTATAAAACCCGTTATATTTCAAACGAGATTGCAGTTCAATGACATCTTCGCCAGATGCTCCCCTTTGAATGACCTGATTAGAAAAGGCTTCTACATTTTTTAGTTGTATACTACTGACCATGAAAGACAGTCCTATGAACGCAAGCAAAACTGCTATTTTAAAAATAGCTTTTTGGCGCATAATTTTCCCTCCTTAATTACGGAAATGATTTCTTGGTTATGTTTTGTAAAAGCCTCGCTTTTATGTAAAGAAGACAAAAAAATCCAAACTAATATCGTTGAAAAAATATGTAAACAATATAAAGTGAGACTTTAATCAGTGGGGGTTTTGTTCATCCCCACTGATTATTAGTTGAACCAATCGAACTTTTATGAGCAGCCCGACCCCCACCTAATTTCTTTACTTTCGCTGAATTTTGAGATGGGGGGCTTACTGCCCATTAAAGTGGGATAAAAAAGGATAAAAGGAGTTCATCGTGAAGAAATTGTTAAAGCGTGTCGCATTCGTCCTTCTGTTCCTAATAACATGTTCAAATGTATATACAGGCTCATCAATTGTTCATGCTCAGCCACCTTATGCGAAATGGGGTAAACTTGCTGTAGAGAAAACGAAAGAACAATACCCAAAAGCGGAGATTATTGATTACCTTCATATAGGTAGAAAACCAAAAACCGTTCAAATAACAATTGAAAAATTTAAATTGTGGCTACGTGAGGATGGAAAAGAATATGGTGTTTTTGTTGATGTAGAGTTTGAAACGAAGACGGAGAAATTTATTAAAATGTCGTTTCAGAAAACGAGTAGATAAAGTGAAACTTTAATCAGTGGGGGTTTTCTTCATCCCCCACTGATTATTAGTTGAACCAATCGGGCTTTTACGGGCAGTTGAGATCCCCACCTAACTTCTTTGCTTTCGCTGAATTTTGAAGAGGGGGTCTTACTGCCCGTTAATGCGGGATAAAACGAAAAAAACCCGGCTGTTATGAATTTAAACAGCCGGGTTTCTTTCATTTCTAAAATTTCGATTCCCTAAAAATCTTACCAATATACAAATAGCACCAATTACAACTGCTATTCCTATACTGTATAAAAGTACTCTACCATATCCACTTATTCTCGGATCTAAAAACGGATAAGGATACCAATTCACGATTGGACCACGTATTAAGCTATATAGAACGTAAAAAAACGGGAATAAGAGCCAACTTGCGGCTTGTTTCCAAGTGATTTTCTTATTTGGTGGATTTAATATCCAATCTAAAATCATGGCAATTGGCATGATATAATGTAACACCGTATTTACCCATGGTATTGCGGTTTGAAGTGATTCTTCTAACCCTCTTAATAATAAAAAATAAATGAGTCCAGTCGTAAGTATGTATACAGCCGCTGCACCACGAAGTACACCAAACTGTTCTGATCGACCAAATGTAGCTGTTCCGATACTACTTAAAAGGAGAATACATGCAACTAAAATGTTACTTTCGATAGTGAAGAAACTGAAAAAATTAACTGGATTGAACGGTTTCACTTGTGCCCGTATTATAAATTGCGTAATGATTGCACTAAATGCTAGAAGGCTTAAACATAGTCTAAATAAAGATAATGTTTTTACATCCCCCATACAGTCCCTCCTCTTCTTATACAAACTTATAATTCTCCTGTACATGCTCAATAAATAACTTTAATGGAACGAGCCCACGTTTAGGCATATGACTACTAATTACAGCAACCACCTCTAACTGCGGAATGACAACGATGTATTGCCCGCCGTATCCCATAGCAAAGTACATACAATACGGTATGTGAAATCTTTCGTTATTCAATACCCACCAGTGATATCCATATGCCCCGACATGTTCATACGTTTCAAATAGAGGTGTACTTGATTCTTCTAACCATTTCGATGATAAAATTTCATTCCCCTGCCAATATCCATTCTGCAAACATAATATTCCGAGTTTTAATAAATCTTTAGATTTCATTTTCATACCGAAACCACCAACATATATTCCCTGGGAATCTTGTTGCCACTCATATTCTGTAATCTCTAACGGATTAAATAAGTACCTTTTCGCAAACTGCTCTGTCGGCATTCCAGTAGCTTTTTGGATAATGTAACTAAGTAAATGCGAAGAACCTGAGTTATAATTCATTTTTGTAGCCGGTTCTTCAATTATTGGTTTTTCTAATATGTACTGCACCCAGTTATCCGATTCTACAAAATCATTTGGGAAAACAACTCCATTCCCAAACTCCTTCCAATCTTCTCCTGTAGTCATCGTTAATAAATGATACAGAGTCAAATCCTGTTTTCCCTCAGGTACATTTTCAATCCACTCTGTAATAGGTGTATGTATATCATTTATATAGCCTTTATCAATTGCAATACCAATTAATAAAGATACTATACTTTTTGTAATCGAATTTATTTTATATAAGTTATTTGTACATTCGGGTGTTTTATAATACTCGGTTGTTAATTCTCCTTTTTGATAAACAAGAAATGTATTCACTTTTTTCTTTTCAAATTTATTTTCTAGCTGCTTGAAATTCAAAACTTTACCTCCGTTTAAAAAATCACTTCATTTATTTATATGTTGTAGCTTCTATTAAAACATAATTGAATTCAAATAAAAAAACAAACCTGTCAGTTTAGCTGACAGGTTTGTTTCTATAATTTCGTGCGAACATTCCAAAGCTCTGGGAAGAATCGTTGATTAAGTACTCGTTTTAAATAAGATACACCTGAAGAGCCACCTGTTCCCATTTTATGTCCGATAATTCGTTCTACCGTTTTCATATGACGGAAACGCCATTGTTGTAGCCAATCTTCAATATCGATTAATTTTTCAGCAAGTTGGTATAAGTTCCAATACTTTTTCACATCGGCATACACTTCAAGCCATGCCGCTTCTACCGTGGCATCTTCTTCATAAGGCTGCGTAATATCACGATTCAACACATCTTTATGAATAGGGAATCCTTCTTTTACAAGTGCTTGAATTGCGACATCATACAAACTTGGTGCATGTAGCGCCGTATGAAGTCGAGCGTGTAATTCTGGATCTTTTTCATAAATTTTTAATGCATGCGGCGTTTTATAACCAAGCGCATACTCAATCATACGATATTGATACGATTGAAAACCTGAAGCTTGACCGAGCGAGTCACGAAACTCAATGTACTCGGATGGTGTTAATGTCGCAAGAATATCCCAAGATTGAATAATTTGCGACTGAATTTTTGATACACGCGCTAACATTTTAAAAGCTGGTTGTAATTTATCTTGTTTAATAGATTCAATTGCTGCATGTAATTCATGTAAAATAAGCTTCATCCAAAGTTCACTTGCTTGGTGAATAACGATGAACAACATTTCATCATGGTGATCTGATAATCTCTTTTGAGAAGATAGTAAACTATCTAATTGTAAATATTCCCCGTACGTCATATTCTCTTTAAAGTCCGTATGAATCCCTTTTTCCATAATTACCTTTTCATTTTCTTTCATATTAGCCAAACGCCCCTTTTATATATTTCTACTTATATTGGTCTAATAACTGCTCGAACTGGACTTCCATCTGCATCTGTTAAGGCAAGTGGTAATGCAATCAATTCATAATCGCCGTCTGCTACGTGATCTAGTACGACATTTTCTAAAATGTGTATGCCATGTTTAAACAATTGATGATGCGCTTCTAATTCTTTATCATCTAATGGATCAACTGACGGTACATCCACCCCGATTAAACGTATACCTTTCTCTGAAAGAAACGGTGCTATATCTGCATGTAAATGCGGGATTACATCTGGGAATTCATTCACTTTACCATGTGAAGATGTGCGTAATAACAACCGTTCTACTCCTTCTAAATGAAAGTTTTCTAATTCTTTTTTTCCGATGCTTTCAAGATTAGAAACGTCAATGATTCGTACTGGGCCGACATAAACTTGAATATCTAAATCTATTACTTTCTTTCCTTCATTATCAAAATGAAACGGTGCATCAATATGAGTACCTGTATGAATACTCATCGTTAATTTTCCAACATTTACTGAGCCACTCTCTTCTTTCGGCCATGATACTTCATACGAGAACGGTGTGTCCCCTGGCCAAGTAGCAATATCATTATTTAGCGGTTGTGAAATATCAATCCACTCTGATGTTTTCATGCTTATGCCACAACCTCTCTCTTATTTTCAAACTGTTTATATTCTTCATCTTTCATGATTTTCTTTAATATTTGTACAGATTTCCACACTTCTTCGTATGTGTTATATAAAGCGACTGGCGCAAGTCTTACTCCATTAGGTGCACGGAAATCAGGGATAACTCCATTTGCTTTTAACGCTTTACATATGCGTGCTGCTTCTGCATGCTCTAAATAAATATGCCCGCCTCGTTTTTCATCCTCTAATGGATTTCCAATTGTAAATTCAAAATCACTTAATTCATGAGCAATTATATTAAGCATGTAACTTGTAATATGTAAAGATTTTTCACGTAAACGTTCTATACCAGCCTCTTTAAAAATTTCAAGAGAACCGATTAACGGCGCTGTACTTAATACGTGAGGGGTACCAATTTGATATGCACCTGCATGATCAGCAGCTGTTAATGTATGTTCCATATCAAACTGCTTATCTTTTCTAGAGCTGAACCATCCAGACAATCCTGGAAGTCTATTACAATGCTTTTTATTTACATAAAGACCAGCAACACCACCAGGTCCTGCATTTAAGTATTTATAATTACACCAAATAGCGAAATCAACATCCCATTCTTTGAAATGATGCGGAATAGAACCAATCGAATGACATAAATCAAATCCGATATGAATACCACGCTTATGTGCTTCCGCTGTTAAACGTTTCATATCAAGAACTTGGCCACTTCTATATAGTACAGAAGGTAATAAAATTAACGCGATATCATCTGTCATTGCATGAATAATATCATCTTCAGAAAGTGTTCTACCATCTCGGCTCTTCACTCGTACTAAATGCTCATCTGGATCTAATCCTTTTAAACGAATTTGACTTTGAAGTGCATATATATCGGACGGGAATGTCAACTCATCCGCAAGAATTTTTGTGCGAATTCCTTTCGGCTCATAGAAAGTTGCGATTACTTGATGAATATTCGTTGTCGTGGAACCGGTTACAATAGTTTCTTCTGGTAAAGCTCCAATAAGAGGCGCAGTCAATTCACCTAATTTCTCCGAAAGGAAAAACCACGGATGCTCACCCTCGGTCCAGCCGTCAATACCGTACTCTTTCCATGAATCTAGCAAAGTAAGTAATGATTTTTCTGCTCTTTTTGAAAGTAGCCCTAATGAGTTTCCATCTAAATATATTGTTCCTTCTTTTTTATAAAATTCAGTTTGAAAATCTTTCAGTTCATCATGTTTATCACATTCAAGCGCATACTCATAAGTTGGTTGAAATGGTTCTGTATACATGGTGTCACCTTCTCTTAATTTTCTTTTTATTCTAACTAATTGAAATATATCACCTTAGTTGATATAACGTCAATGATATTATGTCAGTTGACTTTATATATGAATTTCTTTTACAATACAGTTATATTTTCAGATATTTCAGTATAAAGAGGTGATTCTTTGAAAAACACTACTCTTTCATCAAGAAAACACCGCTCCTTAGAAACTAAAAAGAAACTTTTACATTCCGGATACATTGTTTTTATTAATAACGGATTTCAGAAAACAACCATTACGCAAATTATTAAACATGCAGAAACTGGTTATGGAACGGCATATGTATACTTCAAAAACAAAGATGATCTCCTCACCGTTTTAATGGAAGATGTTATGAATCAATTTTATGATATTGCTGAGCGCTCTTTTTCTCCTCAAACAAAAGAAGAAGCACGTAATATGATTCAAAACCAAGTGAGGGCATTCCTCCAACTAGCAGAGAAAGAACGAGCTATTTTACAAGTTGTAGAAGAAGCAATCGGGCTATCAAAAGAGATACGTCAAAAATGGGATGAGATTCGAGAACGATTTATAAACAGCATTACGCAAGATATTACATACTCTCAAGAAAATGGGTTAGCGCATCCTGAATTAAATAAAGAAACTGTAGCACGTGCTTGGTTCGCAATGAATGAGATGTTTCTTTGGACGATTGTGAAAAATGATAAAAAATTAGAGTTAGAAGAGATAGTACATACATTGACGGAAATGTATACAACGGGGTTATATAAATAGCACACCTTCAATAAATAAGGTGTGTTATTTTACATCTATAAAAATATTTTATCTGGGTATGGTAGTGCTAAAGGAGGCTTTTCAGATAATGAGAAATATTGTAGTTTTAAAGATTCACCATCTATTGATTTCAGTTTTCCACTAGTAATTTCACATTCAAACACAACAACAATATATTCTACTTGATCGCCATTCGGATATGTATGGCGATACTCTTCTCCTCCAAACACCCCTTTTTGTTTTTTTACTTGCACTTTCAATCCTGTTTCTTCCCACACTTCACGAACTACTGCTTCTTCTGGAGTTTCTCCAGGCTCAATTGCTCCAGCTGGCAAACTCCAGTATTCCCCGCCAGGATATTGAAATAAAATATCTTCTTGCTCATTTTTTATAACCGCAGCTACACTCGGCATAAAAATTAGTTCATGGCCTAATTTCTCCCGGATTTTTTATAATATAGCGACATAGACATATAATTCTCTCCCACTCCATTAATAAATACCTGTATTTTCTGATATCTATTGTATAATAATACCAAAAACGATTTCTATATAGAAAGGATCAGAAAATGTCTCAAGAAAAACTAGTAAATAAATTTCTATCATTTTTAGGTACTACAAATCAACCTACTAGCTTAAAGTTTTTAAATGAGCTTATTAAAGCTCATCAAGAAAAAATAAAGTGGGAAACTCTTACTAAAATAATTGACTGGGAAAAAGGTAATGAAACAGGTAATTATTTCCCTTCCATTGATACATACATAAACCGTATTACTACAAAAGGTCTGGGGGGTACTTGTTGGACGCACTCAATTGGATTTCATTGGTTATTATCAAACCTTGGTTTTGACGTTCATTATTTGTATATGAATCCCGGACATTTATGCTTACGCGTTAACTTAGAGCAGCCTTACTATGTTGATGTTGGTTACTGTGCACCTTTATTCCAAGCTTATCCACTTTATGAATCATTTCAAGTAAGTAATGTAAGGGAAACTTTTACTTATGAAGTCTCAAATAATAAGATTGAAATTACTAGAAATCCAGGTCCAGCAAAAATCTTACATACAGAGCCAATAGATTTATCAAGTATGAAAGAACTCATTACAAAGTCTAACGATTGGCATACATCTCCTGTATTAAAGAAAATTCAGATTTTCGGTTATATCGATGGTATTCCAACTTCTATTAATGATAATGTTTTAAAACAATATTTCCAAGATAAGAAAAGAGAACAAAGCCTTACATCTTCTGAACTTAATTATTGGATAACAGAAAGATTTTGTATTGATAAAGAAATATATGAAAGAGCTATTGAGGTTTTCAATAAAAAATCTTTAAACAGTAAAAGCGTTACTCCTGAGATTGAGTAACGCTTTTACCTTCATACATATCTTTAATATTAATTTTCTTTATGATAAGCAGCTTCTACACATTCTGCTAGCCGCTCAATTTGTTCCATAGTTAAACCTCGTGAAATCCAGCCTGTTAACTTATACATAATTTTATAGTAAAAATTACTAGGTTCATATTCTGAAATTAATGTAAGTGCTGTACCCTCCTCATCTTCTTCTAACATATAAGTCATTGCTGAATAACCTTGCTTCATTTCACTGCCAAGTGAAATAATATGAGGTGCATCGTATTCAAGGATTTCTACTTCAGCCTCGAATATTTTCTTACCGACTTTTTGAACAGTAATATATTTATCTCCTTCACGTGGATTCTCTTTATCCATATTTGAAGGATAGCGATTTTCTATTATAAACGTATTCCATTCTTTTATTTTTTCATCTTCTATTATGTAGTCACATACAACATCCATTGGTGCTTTTATTACTATTTCTATTGCAAAACTCATTATACTGCCCCTCTCAAATACCCTATCCATTTCTATTTTAACTAAATCATTATGCCATATTTTATATAGTGAAATACAAGTAGAATTTTAATTTTTTATTAATTTAAAAACTTATTCATACAAAATATTTTATTAAAGATACAACAATTAAAAACAAAGCCACGAGTAATAAAGCGATCCCTATACTTCTATTTTCTTTTTCGTTATTTTTTAAATTTTGCACCCCTAAGCTAACTAACATAAAACCTAAAAGCGTTTGTAAAATTAGCATACTCATTTCCGAAGTATCATTCCAACTATAAATGGAATACCCCATTATAATAATTGCAAGTAAAACCGTTACGATCCTATTCATACGAAAATCCCTCCCATTTAAAAAGAAACCGCTAAGTTTCCTTAGCGGTTTTATTATCAATTTATATTTATAAAAATTGCTTTTCATGAATTTGATATAAGTCAAAAGGATTTTCTGGTCAATATAACTACGTATGTTAGTACACCTTTTCTTTATTCAGTCTACTTACAATTCCAACTATAAATTTATAATCAATCCTCCTCTTCTTAACCTTTTTAAACCCTTCTTTCGTATCAAAAATTAAACACGTTTTCCGAAACCACATTCGTACGTACAGTGACTCAAAATAAATAGGTTTTATAATTCCTCTTTCCTCAAATTCAGTTCCATCTTTATTTTCGGTTTCTGTTCGAACGAACCACCTATTTCCAATACCAATTTCAATATACTTCACATAAGTCCCCCTTTCGGAAATTTATTTCTAACTATTTTATTATTTCCCCGGTAAGCGCATATTCCGACAGAACATGAGCCCACAAAGAAAAAGTAGATTACAAAAATCTACTTTATAGCTTATATTTTTGCATTCGTTTATAAAATGTACTTCGAGGTACATCTAAAAGTTTTGCAGCTAACGAAACATTTCCGTTCGTCTTTTCTAGCGCTTCAATCATGCTGTCACGCTGTATTCTTTCGCGGAAATTTAATGTGTTCTCTATTTTATTTTCTGCTTGCAATGCAAGTTGATGTTGATTTCCCATCATTGTTTGTAATAAAAAAGAGATTTGTTTTTCGCATATTTCCTGTCCTTGCGATAAAATGTAAATGCGTTCTAATACATTTAATAATTCTCGAATATTTCCGGGCCATGTATGCTGATAAAATTGATTACAAATACTTTTTGGAAATACAACATTCCAATTCTTTTGTTCACAAAAATGTTTTATGAAGTATGGAATATCCTCTTTTCTTTCTATTAACGTTGGAACATAAAGCGGATAAACATGTAACCGATAATATAAATCTTGACGAAATTTCCCTTCTTCTACTAATCGCAATAAATCTTTATGTGTCGCAGTAATAATACGAATATTTACCGGTACCTCTTTTGAACTGCCAATTGGGGTTACTGTTCGTTCTTGTAAAACATGCAATAATGCGACTTGCATCTCTGGAGGCACTTCACCAATTTCATCTAAAAATATTGTTCCTCCATCTGCTTGTTCGAATTTCCCTTTATATCCTTGGCGCCGTGCACCTGTAAACGCTCCTTCAGCATAACCAAACAATTCACTTTCCATTAATTCTTTCGGTAATGAACCGCAGTTAACAGCTATAAATGGACCATCTTTTCTTGGACTATTTTCATGAATCGCTCTCGCTACATATTCTTTCCCTACACCTGTTTCACCACAAACATATACACTTGCGTCAGTTGGTGATACAAGCTTAATTTCTTCTAATGTATGTTGAAATGCACTACTTGTCCCAATCACTCCAGGAAAAGTGATGCCATTTATAAATGGGGACGTTGAAAATGATTTTACTTGTTTATTTTCCTTTACATAGATACATTTCCCAATCATTCTATTATTACTGTATACTGGAACTTCTAATTTAGTTTTCAATCCATAGTGCATTAAATCTGCAAGTTTCATTCGTGACCAATTACATACTCGTTCCCGAACCCTCTTGCTCGCAGAAACGATAACATCGCGATGATTACAAATTACTACTTGTTCATTACTGTCAATTACATCTAAAAAACGATGGATTAACTGCAGTTCATTTTGATGTACTCGAATACTACATTCACGTTCAATCGCATGTGCAATCGAAGTTACCATACCGAGCATATATGGATGCGAAAACTCAATCGGACAAGAGAAATCTAGAACGCCTATTAATTTCCCATCATCATTATGAATAGGAGCGGCCGCACAGCTCCAGCTATGAGATGCGACAGAATAATGCTCTGTACCACTTATCATAATAGCCTCTTCAATTTCTAACGCTGTTCCTATCGCATTTGTACCAACAGCCGCTTCCGTCCATTTCACACCTTCAACGAAATTAATATGTTTCGCTCGTTGCAACGTTTGTTTATTTCCACTTAACGATAGAACGTAACCGTCTGGATCGATTAATAATGCCATCATTTGCAGTTCATCAATGGTTTTTCTCATATTTTGTATTTGAGGTATTGCTATATCTAGGAAGATTTCACTCTTTTTCTTTTGGTCTTGAAAAATATTAGAAGACAAAATTTTCCGACCTTTATTCATATGAGGATTCACATTTGCTTGTTTACATCGATACCATGACTCTGAAATTCTTTCGTTTATACGGTTCGAATCAAGGACACCTTCATCAACAAACTTTTTCCATGTATGTAAGTAAAACGGTGAAGCTAGCATTATATCATCTCCCTATTCATTATTTTGGAGATTTGTAAAAACATACTTTTATTATAAAACTGAATAAAAGCGTTTTCAACAAAACTAGAAAGACGACACAAATATGTTAATAATTTGAATATCTTAATGCACTTCTTTATTCTTTTTTAGTAGCACTATATTTTGTATAATGGAAGCAAAGAAAATACATAACCAAAACCACTTTTGTGGATTTCCATTTATAAAGAAAACAATCACGGCTATTGCAAAGAAAATTGTGGATGCTACACTAAAATATAATTTTGTTTTCATTCCCATTATCCCTCACATCTCTATCACTTTACAGTACACACTAACTCTTCATTTTTCATCTCTACTATGTACTCCTGAAAAACATATTTTTTCCCGCCATGTTTTTCATACCATTCATGTATCCTTCTAATATGCTTCTCGTCATTTCTAATCTTTGATTCTATTTCTTTATATTGTTCATAACTATCATATTCCCATATTGCAAACACTTCAGTCGTACCATTCTTATTATCTTTCATCCAGCGTCCTATTAGCCTGGAACCATGCTTTAACTGATTTGGTAAGTTTGTTTTATTAAAATGCTCATTAAATATTTCTATAAATTCATTCTTTACTATATAGTACTTTCTTCTATAAAACATACATTTCCACCTCTTTTATAAACACCTCAAATACACCTTCCCATTACAACCGTATTATAATACTTTTCATCTGACAGTCTTTTATCATTTTTCAAAATTCCTTCTACTTCAAAACCTAATTTTCTATAAAGTTGAATGGCTTTTTCGTTTGTCTCTAATACTTGTAATGATATCTTTTTAATCTCATTTTCATCAGCCCAATGAATAGATTGTTGCAATAGACTCTTACCTATTCCATATCCCCAAAACTCTTTTAAAATACAAACGCCAAATTCTACTTTATGAGATAATCTCTTCAAATTTGACCCTTCGCATCTTGAAAACCCAACGATTCGGTTGTGCACTTCTGCAACTAAAAACAAATTCTTTGTCTCGCCACTATCTGCTTTTATTATTTTTTGAAAACCTATCTTATCTATAAATCCCTCTCCAGCTTCTCTATCCATGTTTTCAGTTTCCCCATCGATTTGAACTCTAATTTCCGATAACTGTTCCGCATCTGTTTCAGTTGCCGAACGAATTGTATAAACTAATCCATTTATGTGGAATTTTTGTCCTTTTATAATCATTTCAAGCTCCTTTTAAAAGTAGTCTATTGATGCTATTACAATTTTTTTACCTTGTTTCTCAAATTGTTGAATCGTTTCTTTACTAGCCTCTGAATCTGTTATTATAAGGTCAATTTCAATCAGTGATTCTCCTTTTATAAAGTAGTCTATTCCAAGTTTATCGTGAGGAGCTAAACAAATATTTCGTCTAGCAATCTTATTTACTGTTTTACTAAAATAAGCAACTTCAGGCGTTGCAGTACTTATACCATTCAATGAAATACCACCACCTGTAGAGAAATACAGATCAATAGAGAATCTACTTATCAATTCTGAGGCAAGTGTATCTGTCATATTTCCTGATGGTTTCACCTTTCCACCAATTAAGTACGTATCAATGTTCTTATATTCCCGTAACGTACTAGCAATTTCTATAGAATTTGTAACAACTGTAAATGATGTTTCAGGTAAATATTTTAACATGACATAATGAATAGAAGTCCCACCAATAAAAACAGAATCTCCTTCTTGTATATAAGAAGCTGCGATTTTTGCAATTGCGTCTTCATATACAGAACCATTACTATAACGTTCAAATCGCTCAGCAGCTAAATTCCTTACTCGAGCAAGTTCAATTGCACCTCCGTGCGTTCTTTTTAATAAGCCATCCTTCTCCATAATAGACAAATCTCTTCTTATTGAATCAATAGACATATCAAAACTTTCCGCAAGATCTTTAGCAATTACCCTTCCATTTTTCTTAAGTAACTCCAAAATTTTCTCTCTACGCTCTTCAGTAAACATGTTCTCACCACCATCATTGAATATTCGTAAAATTTATCCATCTTTTAATTATATGCATGTTTTTTCTGTTTTACAATATTTTCAATACTTCTTTATTCAGCTCTATACAGGTTTTCTCCCTTTTTCTATCCCATTAAATTAACAACTAAATAAATGCATATTTGCATGTTTCACAATTATACTTCCATTCATCCTTCTATTAATGTAAAATTATTCCTATGTCTCACTTTTTAACACAGAAAGGAATTATTATGAAATCTATAATGAAAGTAACTTGTACAGCATTATTATTTACAGGACTAATGGCAGGATGTAATGGGAATACTGCACCAAAACAAGAAAAGAGCGCTCTTGAAAAGAATGCAATGCATTATGGGGAAATAGTTAAAAATGAATACTATAGAGCAACTGTTGAAAATGCTAAATTCGAAAAAATAGACAAAGAATGGCGTATTACTACTCGTGTTATGATTAATAATGTTCGAGATGATGGACAAACTATTGATCTTTCGGAAATAAAATATTTCATACAAGATGAAAAAACTGGTCAGAAATATGAAGGTGAAGCTCATCCGATATATGACGAGCACTATAAAAATGTTCCACACGAATTCTCTTTAACTACTGACGTTGTATTTGAACTGAAAACTTCACCAAAAGATTTAAATAATATGTATCTATACATAGATAGCAAAGCCGCGCCGTTAACAGATACATATTGGAAAATTGATAATTTAGCAACTAAATAAAAAACAGTCAAATACGACTGTTTTTTTGTTTGTAAAGTCATCAAGTTTACTAGTAATCTATCTCCAGCAATACATCTTTTGCACAAATCGTTACTTCTTCAGCTTCCCTCCTAAAACATTTTAACATCCAACAAAAGCGATATATCTATTTATTATATCATTCTAATACCTATTTTTTCTAAAGAAAAAATGCAAAACTGTAAATATTCCACCTTTTACTTCTAAAACCTCAGAATATTTACGATAGTTGATAATTAGAATACATTTTACTAGTACAAAAATCTAAACAAAAAGGGATGGTTATATGTTAAAGAAATTAGTAGCAGGTACATTAGTAGTGGGATTTGCATTAACTGGAGGACTAGGAGTAGCAAGTGCTGAAGAAAAAGGTAACACAATTAAGTCTTTTGATTATTTAAAAGTGGATGAACAGAATGTTAATTCTCTTACAAAATTAAGTGATCAAGATAAGAAAGACATCCAAATTACTATGGTATTACCAGGGCAAAATGAAAATGGAGATTGGCTAGCTTATGGTTTTACTAGCCGCGAAACATTAGATACTTATATTGAAAAGGATAAAAAAGTACTTAAAAATAAAATCAATCCTTTAGGTAGCGGTGCTGGTAGTACTGATTTTTATGAACATAAAGATCAAGGTGGCCAATATATTTACTGGAGCAGCGGTTTTAAAAACTTACCTTCTAGCTGGAATGACAGAATTTCTTCTGTAAGTACAGCATCGCCTTCAGCAAGTTATTCAACGACACTTTGGGAGCATACTTCTACACAAGGATATGGAAAAGGTGTTATATTTAAACACGCTGATTGGTACGGTAAAACTGCTAATTTAGCTGCTGATTGGAGCGATATTACTTCAGCGATTGAAGTAAAAAAATAATAGGATATTCAATTTCTTCTGTAAAAATTCAAACCACTATTCTCTCATACATTTAGAGAATAGTGGTTTATTACACTTCCATTTAAGCGTGTACAGCATGTCCTACCGCTTGCAATAGCGCTTCATGAATCGCTTCAGATAAAGTTGGGTGTGCTGCAATATAATCTCTCATAATATCAGCAGTAACTTCTGTATGAATCATTACAGTTCCTTGTCCAATTAGTTCGGTTGCACGTGGACCAATAATAGAAATCCCTACAATTTCTTGATATTTAGGTTCCACAATGACTTTTACTTTACCCGTTTGTTCTCCAATAATAAGCGCTTTTCCATTTGCTGAAAAAGGAAACTCTCCGATAAGAATATCACCATATTGCTCTCTTGCTAATTTTTCACTTAAACCGACACTAGCAATTTCTGGAGCTGTATAAATACAGCGAGGTACAGCATGATAGTTTACTTTTACATCTTCTCCACTCGCATGTAATGCTGCTGTCGTTCCTTCATGGAAAGCAACGTGAGCAAGCTGGATTCCACCAATCACATCACCCGCTGCGTAAATATGTGATACATTGGTTTGCATATGTTCATTCACAGAAATTCCTTTATTTGAATATTGAATGCCTGCTTTTTCTAAATCTAATTGTTGTACACGTGGTTTTCGGCCGACAGAAACGAGAACAAATTCTGGATTAACTACTTGGGTACTTCCTTCATATTCAAATGAAGCTTGCTTTTTATAATTATTTAATCCTTTTAAAGCTGCTCCTGTAAATATTTCTACGCCATCATTTTCTAGTTTCCCTCTTAAAATGTGTGCGATATCTTCATCTTCACCAGGTAATAATTGCGGTGCCATTTCAACAATCGTAACTTTTGTTCCAAGACGACTATAAATACTTGCAAACTCGCATCCTATTACACCACCACCAACAATTAATAATGATTTCGGTATATTTTCTAGGGACATTGCATGGCTACTATTTAAAATCCATTTCCCATCAAATGTAGCAGAAGGTAATTCAGTCGGTTCTGAACCTGCTGCAATAATGAATTGTTCTCCATCTACTACAATTTCTTTACCACCGTGTGTAACTCTCACACGATGATCCGTTTCAAATCTTGCTTTACCTTGTATAACTTTTATTTTATTTTTCTTCATTAAATATTGAATTCCTTGGACGAGCTGTGTTACAACTTGTGATTTCCTCGCCTGCATTTGCTTCCAATCAACTGAAATACTTCCTTCGTTAAGCATAACTCCATAATGATTCGCTTTTCTCACAATGTCATGCACTTCTGCACTTTCTAACAATGATTTTGTAGGCATGCACCCAACATTTAAACAAGTCCCGCCAAGATCAGCTTCATCAATAAGAGTGACTTCTTTTCCACTTTGAGCCGCGGTAATTGCTGCTACATAGCCAGCAGGTCCGCCACCAATAACGACTAGTTTACTCATTCTCTCACCTTCTCTTTATAAAAGAATTGTTACAGGTTCTTCTAAATAACGTTTAATTGTGCGTAAAAATGCAGCTGCTGGTGCACCATCTAATACACGATGATCGAATGTTAAACTTAAAGGTAACATACTGCCTTTTTTTATTTTCTTCCCTTTATATACTGGAACATGTTCAATTGCACCTACACCTAAAATACCAGTTTCAGGTGTATTTAATACTGGCGTAAAATATTCAATACCGAAGCTACCTAAATTACTAATTGTAAAGGTTGTCCCTTGCATATCATCACTACTTAAACTACCTTCTCTTGCTTTTTGTGCAACATTTTTAATTTGTTTAGATAACTCTACTAAAGATAGATGATTAGCAAAGCGAATAGCTGGAACGACTAATCCTTTTTCTAATGCGACTGCCATGCCTAAATGAACATGTTCAAATTGATGAATTGTATCATCCATATAAGCGCTGTTCATTTCTTTATGCTCTCCAAGCGCTAATACAACAGCACGAGAAACGAAATCCGTAATAGTTAGTTTGTTATCGTATCGTTTTTGTACAACTGCCGCTATTTCTTTATGTAAAGCAGCTAAATCTGTAACATCTACTTTCATCGTTAATGTTAATTGCGCACTATTTTGTAAACTTGCATGCATACGGTTTGCGATTGCTTTCCGCATACCAGTAACAGGAATTGCTTTACTTTCTTCTTGTTCAAGTACTTCTGGAATTGTTACTCTTTCTTCAATCGCTTTTAATACGTCTACTTTTGTAATCCTTCCGCCAGGGCCTGTACCAACTAATGCTTTGATATCTAGATTTTCAGACTTTGCAATTTTCTTCGCTACAGGTGAAATTTTGATTCTTTGCTTCGCCACTTCTTTCGCATATGGTTCTGGATGTTGGACCTTTTTAGGCTCTAGATTAGGTGCTTTTTCTTCTACAACATTTATACTTTCATTGATTTCTACTTTTTCGTTCAGCTTACCGATATAGCAAATGACAGTGCCAGGTGGAACTCCCTCATCTTCACTTACAGCTATATCAAGAACAGTTCCATCTGCTGGTGCTTCTATTTCAGTTTCGATTTTTTCCGAATTAATACTAGCAATTAGTTCACCTTTTGATACATGATCGCCTGCTTTAATATTCCAGCTCGTAATAATACCTTCTTTCATCGCCATACCTAACTTCGGCATTACAACTTCTACAGCCATGCTTCTCTCTCCCTTCTCATCGTTTTATTACACATGTAATAAAGATTGGTCTCCGATCATTTCTGATACAGTTTCAATTACTTTTTCCGGCGTTGGTAAATATAACTTTTCAAGTGGTGGCGAGAACGGAACTGGTGTATGTGGTGCTGTAATTCGTTTAATAGGTGCATCTAACAAATCGAATCCTTTATCCGCTACAATTGCCGCAATATCCGTTGCGATACTACATCTTGGATTTGCTTCATCAATAACAATAAGGCGATTTGTTTTTTCAACTGATGCTAAAATCGTATCTTCATCCAGTGGTGATAAAGAACGTGGATCAATTACTTCTACTTCAAGTCCTTTTTTCGATAATTGCTCAGCGGCTGCAAGTGCTGTATGAACTTGTTTTCCAATGGCGACGATTGTTACATCAGAACCTTCACGTTTTATATCTGCTTTACCTAATGGAATTGTATAATACCCTTCCGGCACTTCACCTTTCATATTGTAAAGTGTTTTATCTTCAAAGAAGATTACTGGGTCATCATCTTCAATTGCCGCTAATAATAAGCCTTTTGCGTCATATGGAGTAGAAGGAACGACAACTTTTATACCTGGAATGCTCGTAAATAACGCATACAAACTTTGTGAATGTTGTGCAGCTGCGCTAAAACCTGCACCATGCATCGTACGTACCGTAACTGGCACTTTCGCTTTACCACCGAACATATAACGGAATTTTGCACCTTGGTTTAATACTTGATCAAGACAACTACCGATAAAATCATTAAACATTAATTCAGCAATCGGACGTAGTCCTGTTGCAGCAGCAGCCATTGCTGCTCCCATGTAACCCGCTTCTGAAATTGGTGTATCTAAAATACGATTTCGGCCAAATTCTTGTACAAGGCCTTTCGTAACACCAAGAACACCGCCCCATGCTTCATCATCTTGCAAGTGATCAACTTGTGCACCACCTGCAACGTCTTCTCCTATTAAAATTACGTTTTCATCACGACGCATTGAGATTTTCATCGCTTCATTAATTGCAGTTGACATACTTACTGTTCTAGTCATTATTTTTCACCCTCCTCTTATTTGTAAGAAACGTATACATCTTTTAATAACTCTTCATCCTCTGGATATGGACTATTTTCACTAAATTCAATTGATTTTTGAACCGCTTCATCTACTGCCTTTTCCATATCTACAAGCTCAGATTCAGTTAATAAAGCTTCATGAATTAAATGCTTACGGAAATTCACAATCGCATCTTTTTCATTTAAATGTTCTTCTTTTTCTTCTGAATTTTTATACGTTTGTGCTTCACCTTCGAAATGACCGTAATTACGATATGTCATACATTCAATTATTGTTGGACCACCGCCATTACGAGCACGTTCTACTGCTTCTTCCGCTGCTTTATACACCGCAAGCAAGTTCTTTCCATCCACTTGAACACTTGAACACCTGGAATGTTATAAGCTTTCGCTCGATCTGCAATGGAATCACAACTTGAAGCATATTCAAATGTTGTCGCTTCACCATAACCGTTATTTTCTGCGATAAAAATAACTGGTAATTTCCAAATCGCCGCTAAATTAACCCCTTCGTGAAATGTTCCTTCATTATTTGCTCCGTCACCGAAGAAACAAACACTTACGTCTTTCGTTCCTTTATATTTAGCTGTTAATGCTGAGCCGCAAGCAAGCGGGAAACCACCACCTACAATGCCATTTGCACCAAGCATTCCTTTATCTAAATCAGCAATGTGCATGGAGCCGCCTTTACCTTTACATAACCCTGTCGCTTTCCCAAAAAGTTCAGCCATCATACCGTTTAAATCACAACCTTTTGCGATACAGTGTCCATGTCCTCTATGCGTACTTGTAATACTGTCACGATCCGTTAAGTGGGCACATACACCAACTGCTACCGCTTCTTCACCTGCGTATAAATGGACGAAACCTGGCAGCACGCCTTGAGCGAACAATTCATGTACCTTATCTTCAAACTTACGAATCTCTAACATTTTTTCATACATCCAACGAGCTTGTTCTTTCGTAATTTCATTCCCTTTACTTTCAGTTGTTTTTAACATGTCCAGCCCTCCTATTTTCTTGTTCATCTTTTATATTGCAAGTACTGTGCCAAATTCTAATCCTTGATTTAATAGGGTTTCTCTTTTCTTTCAAAATAAAAAAGTGGACAAAATGAGACATCTGTCTCGTTTTGTCCACTTTTGTTCACCTAATTTGAGAATCATTATTTTATTCATGATCAAAACTCTTCTGTAACTTCTGAATGTAAATAATTTGACCAATATGATAAGCATTATGAGTTGTGACATTTGCTAGCACTTCCCACCACTTTGCACATACTGGGAATCCAACTACATCACTTTCTACCTTTTCTTTATTTATTAGCTTTTGCCATAGTAACAGTTTCTCCAGTAGTTTTTCTCTTAATTCATCGAAAGATTGATTATCTGAAAGCATAAAACTTTTGTTATTATCACCAATAGCGGGCACAGCATTCACATTTGATTCTTTATACCTCGTTTGCCACGTTGAGTTCCAATACAGTAAATGTTGTACAATTTCAGCTATACTATTACTCTCTTCATTCGGTTTCCAGAAAGCTTCTCTCTCAGATAGATCTTTCACTGCATCTGAAAACGGAATATACCAACTAGGATCGTTCGCATTCGCTAATAACTGATCTGCTAATACATCTTTCACATGGGCCATTTCTCTTCCCTCATTTCATTATCATATTAATATACACTACTTTATATACGCTGATTTCCTATAATCCCCTTTTTTACATACAAATTGGTTTCATAATGAATGTAAGAATAATAGATTTTCTTACTATAACTCGTTATGATAAAAGAAAAAGAAAGCGAGCGACCAATGAATAAAAAAATCGCGGTTATTACAGGAGCTTCAAGTGGATTCGGACTATTAACTACACTCGAACTCGCAAAAAAAGATTATTTAGTTATCGCAACAATGAGAAACCTTGAAAAACAAGGAAACTTATTATCTCAAGCTACTCAACTCAACTTACTGCAAAACATAAAAATTCAACAATTAGATGTAACCGATCAAAACTCTTTACATAACTTTCAATTATTTTTAAAAGAAATAAACAAAGTGAACCTCCTCATTAATAATGCAGGATATGCCAATGGGGGCTTTGTAGAAGAAACTCCAGTAGAGGAATACCGTAAACAATTTGAAACGAACCTATTTGGAGCTATTTCAATTACTCAGCTTGTTTTACCTTATATGAGAGAACAACAAAGCGGAAAAATTATTAATATAAGCAGCATTAGTGGTCAAGTTGCATTCCCTGGTCTATCTCCTTACGTTTCTTCAAAATATGCATTAGAAGGATGGAGTGAATCCCTTCGTTTAGAAGTAAAACCTTTTGGAATAGATGTTGCTTTAATAGAACCAGGTTCTTATAACACAAATATTTGGGAAGTTGGTAAACAACTAGCTACAAACCAATCTGATACATCTTCTCCTTACAAAGAATATATGGATAAAATACAAAAACATATTAATAGCGGCAGTGATACATTTGGCAATCCGATAGATGTTGCTAATAAAATTGTAGAAATTGCTGAATCTAAGCGTACGAATTTACGATATCCGATTGGAAAAGGTGTAAAATTTATGATCTTTGCAAAGAAAATTCTTCCTTGGAGATTGTGGGAATATCTTGTTTTGAGAAGCTTTAAGAAAATGTAATTACCTTTATTGAAAAACATTTTGAAAGAGGTGCTAATTAAATGTTAGGTTTACCATATGGAAAAGTGTTTTTAGCTCCGTGGACTGAAGAATGGGAATTTGAGTTTATGAAAGAGAAACAATTCATTGAGAAACAAATTGGCGAACATATTTTAGCGATACACCATATTGGTAGTACTGCTATTCCACAATTAAGTGCAAAGCCAATTATTGATATTGCAATCGAATTAGAAGATTATAACGATGGCTTAAACTGTATTAACAAGTTAGAACTGCTAAACTATAAATATAGAAAAGATGTACTGCCTGAACGATATTATTTTAATAAAGGTGAGCCAAGAACTCATCAAATTCATATGTATGAACAAGGGAATTCATATTTAATAGAACAATTACAATTTCGAGATTACTTAATAGACAATAAAACCGCTCGTATACAGTATGAACAGTTGAAGATTCAACTTTCACAAGCTAATCCTAATGATAAACATCAATATGCTGAGGATAAAACAAATTTTATTACATCGATATTAGCTAAAATACATGCTTAAATTCAATAAGAAACCATTTAGTAGTAAATGGTTTCTTATTTATTAGTTATCTCATTATTTGTACCATCAATAATAAAATCTGCAAATTCATGTGGCTTATGACTTTCTACATACATATCTTCAGCAACCATCCAATTGTTTTCCCACATATCACGCGCAGCTTCTCCATCTCTAGCAATTCCTCTTTTTATACGTGTTTCACGAGGACAATTCACCCATATTTTTAAATCATACATTCCCGCTAGCTCCTGACGTGTTGCATATACACCTTCAATAATTACAATACCACCGGCAGGAACAATATGGGATCCAACTAAAGAATCCTTTTCCCAATCATAACGCTTATAACGCCCTTCTAGTCCATTACTAATCGGATTTAAAACTTCTTTTAAAAGGCGTTTCCAGTCAAAATCTGCACCAATTGATTTATTCGTAGGATTATCATTTACAATCTTTGCAGATGGTAAATAAAAATCATCCATATGAACAATCGTTACAGTTGAAAAATTACTTTTTATTTTATTTGCTAACGTACTTTTACCTGCACCGCCACAGCCATCAATACCTATTATTAGTAGTGATTGTTCTGTACATTTTTCTTCAGCCCATTTTAAAATTAAGTCTAAATCCAAACTAACCCATCCCCTTATATCTCTTACATTCCGTTATTAAAGTTTTACGTTGCAGGTGGAACGAAATAAAATAGTATCGAGAGCATCAATATAAAAGAAACCATTCCCGTTATCGAAAGTATATATTCTTTTGATTTTCTATCATATTTCCATTCCATCCATGCTCTTAAAGTCCATGATATCCCTAAATAAGTGAACATGACATAAGCCATTTTAGCGTTTTCAAATTTAAACATATAATAACAACTACTTATTACATAAATAATAATAAGTCCTATTTCTAATTTTACATGTAAACTATTCACATGCTTATATCCAAAGAAGCCTCTTTTCTCAATATTTAATTTTCTTCTTAAAAACTGTTCTATAAAGTAACCACCTATGCCAAGTCCAATAATAATAAGCAAAATTGTAGAAATACCCATTGCTCCCTCTCCTATTACCTTATTTATCTTTAGTAATAAAGTGGACTATATTACGTTTATTCTCTTCTAAATAACTTACAATTCCTTCAGGATATGTTGGTTTCTCCTTTAATTCCTCTATGCTCTTCCATATTAATATAATATCCCCATATTCTTTATGTCTTATTTCATTTGTAACTCTCTCTTTAACAGTTCCCCAATGTATCAATGTACAATGATGTCCTTTTTCGTTGTTCCACTCGAAAATATGCTCATTTACAACAGCTAGCTCTTGGACATCAATTTTCAAATCGTATTCTTCCATTAATTCTCGTATTATCGCTTCTTTTGCTGTTTCACCGAATTCAATAGAACCACCTGGAAAACGATAAAATGTTTCTCTTAAATCACATTGTACAAGTACTTTAGAATGATCTTCATTTAAAATCATTGCTTCAGCACGTAATTTAGGCATCTTCATTTCGTCTCCCCATTCATTCCACATATGATTAAATCCAATAGTTATAAAAGAAAAGATTAATCATAATTCCAGTTATTATTAATAATGGAACTACGCCTAAAGAAATGACATATTCCCTCGATTCTTTATCATATTTCCACTCCATATATGATTGAAAGCAGTATAAAGTTATTAAAAATAATATGGGTAAATTACTAATATAAATAGGATTTAAAGTGGCACATATCAGCGTAACAATTATATAAAAAACGATAAGAGCCCTAGTGCCCCATTTATGAGCGTTGTTTACATATTTACTATTCCAGTCTGTTTGTTTCGGTATATTTAATTTTTTTCTCACTACTTTTTCCAAAACAACTAAGAATATGATCCATACTATTAATAAAATTCCTTTAACTAAAAACAGTGATGTCTCCTCCTTTACTTTTTATCTGGCTGATTACTCGGATAAGTAGCTTTTCCTTTATTATCAATGTCCCAACTAATAATTGTCGCACTATCTCGTCCGAATTGATGATGAACGTGCTCTAATACATGATGAACACTTTCTTCAAGTTTTATATTATTTCTATTCATATCATTATATAGATTTAATGGTGTTTCATATCGACGTTCTCCGTATTCTAATACCCCATCTGTCACCATTACAATTCGATTGTTGCCAGTACGTAATTCACGAATTCCTGATGAATAGCAAGGAACAGGTAAATCAAAAGTATTTACGTTACCAATCCATTCGTAAAAATGACGTTGATTTAACGCATATTGTCCTAATTTGTGTAATTCATCATGAAATACATACACTAAACAGTCGCCGATAGATAACCACCATATGTAGTTTTCTTTTCTTACACATAGTAAGCAAGCTGTTTCACCTTTAATTCTTTGGCACTTTTCCTTAAATGAAGAAGATTGAAAGATAGTAAGAATACGATTTTCAATAGATCGAAATACTGTATCAATCGATTCATTCATCATTTCTTTTATATTTTCATATTCTTTTTGAATTGTATTTACTACTAAATCAACACTTTCTGCACTATTATGTCCATCTAATATAGCTGCAAATTCCCAATCACCATTTGACCAAACTAACGCACCATCTTCGTTCTTGTTTGCTCCGGCGCTTATATTTCCGCCGTATTTACCAATTACGATTTCACCATATTGCTTTATCGAAATTTCGTCTAAGCACATTTCTCTACTTCCAACCCATGAATATTGTCTATTATTTGTTATATTCATATTCACTCACCATATACTTTCGTATTCTTTCGCATAGTTTTTTGATTTTTTCTGTATCACCATAAGGCGCACCCATCCATTTCGCTACTTCAGTCGGTGACCAAAACTCTTTTGGTGTATTTGCATAACGCGGTATGATGTGCATATGCATATGTGGTACACCATTTCCTGAAACAAAAGTGTAAATATGTTCTGCACCTTCACTTTCTTTTAGTGCTTTACTTACTCTACTTGATATAAGTCCGAACCTTTTCGCTTCTTCATCTGTTAGTTCAGCAAGACCAGGTACATGTCTTTTTATATCTATCATTACATAACCAAGATACGTTTCTTCGCTATCCCAGTGGACATGTCCAACGTAAACGAGTTCATCTTCGTAAATAGCTCCACCTGGAACTGTAATATTTCCTTTATGTTTTTCACAAATGAAGCAATTTTGTTCTTCTTGATTATTTGTTGGCATATCCATCACCATCCTTTTTATATATAATATCATAAAAAAAGGAAAAATAGGATTTATATTCCGAAAATTCATTCTTTTAATGCAACAATTTTGAATTGAATTTACAACTCATTTTTTCTTCAAAACTACAACTCCAATTACAACCCCTATACCGACGCCTATTGCCAAGGCATCATTGCTTTTTTTCTTTTTAGACAAAATAGCATCTCCTCTCATAATTTTTTCTAAAATAATATCTATTTACATGACTTCACTGTCTCCTAATATATTCGCTATTCCACTTAATAATTTCCAAAAAATGTACTTTATTACTTATACTTTTCCACCACATAATCCTTTTCTTAAGAAGAGATTTTCAAGTCGCTATTAAACAAACATATCGTTATTCATTGAAGAATTAAATCAATGAAATAAAAAAACAAGTTTTTGTGTCAGCTGACGGTTCTGTTATCGTTCGAATATAATTTATTCAAACAAAAAACACACTTTGTATAATAAAGTGTGTTTTTTGTTTATCTTCTTTTTTGATGAAATCCTTGTGTAATGCGGTCTAATATAATCGCAATGACAACAATGGCTAGTCCGGCTTCAAATCCCATTCCGATATTAACTTGTGTTACAGAACGGTATACATCAACTCCAAGACCTGGAGCTCCTACAAGCGATGCTGTTACTACCATTGATAAAGAGAGCATAATACTTTGGTTCACACCAGCCATGATCGTTCCAGTTGCGAGTGGTAATTGTACTTTAAATAATTTTTGTGATGCGGTAGAGCCAAACGCATTCGCTGCTTCTATTAAATCTTCTGGAACTTGTCTAATTCCTAAGTCAGTAAAACGAATTGTCGGTGGCATAGCAAAGATTACTGATGCAATAATCCCAGGTACTACACCTACTCCAAAAAATGTAATCGCGGGAATAAGATATACGAAAGCCGGCATTGTTTGCATAAAATCTAATGTCGGTTTTAAAAATTTTGAAAACCGTTCATTTTGCGAAGCTAAAATACCAATTGGGATACCTACAATGATTGAAATAATAACAGATGTAAGTACAAGGGCTAATGTTTGCATCGTTTGTGCCCAGTAGTTAATATTTAAAATAAATAATAACCCGATTAGTGTAAAAATAACTAAAGATACTTTTCTCGTTGTGTACCAAATGAGGAAACACAAAATAATAATCATCAATATAGCCGGTATTATTGTTAAAAAATTAGTGAGTAAATCAACGAATCCGCCGATAATATAAGAGAATCCTCGGAATAAGCCTTCAAAGTGCTCATATAAACTTGCAACAAATGAGTCGACCCATTCCCCTAAAGGAATACGTGGTATACTATTCATCGTCTTTCACCTCTTCCTCAATATTACCTGCAAGAGCTTGAATGACACTTTCACGTTTAATAATTCCTCTTAACCTTTTCTTTTCATCAATTACTGGTAACGGATATTTCATCTCCGCCATTTTCGCATACGTTTCTTCCAGTAAAGTATCTAAATACACGTGTGGGATATCGGTAAGTAATAAATCAGCAATTGGCCACTGTTTTTGAACTGCTTTACTCGCATCATCTGCCGTTAATATTCCTAAAAACTCATACTTTTTGTTAACAACATACACTGTAGAAACACCGGCATTTCTCATAATTTGAAGTGCTACACGTGGTCCACGGTCAATTAATAACGTCTCTGGTCGTTTTAATATAGATTCCGCCGTTATTACTTTTCCTAAATTCACATCCGCCACGAATTTCTCTACAAATTCATTCGCAGGACTCATCATAATTTCTTCTGGCGTTCCAATTTGGACAACTTCTCCATCTTTCATTAACGCAATTCGATCACCAATTCGAAGGGCTTCATCTAAATCATGCGTAATAAAAATAATTGTTTTTTCCATTTTATCTTGTAATTCTAACAGTTCATCTTGCATTTCTTTTCGAATCAGTGGATCTAATGCACTAAATGACTCATCCATAAGTAGAACATCCGGATCATTCGTAAGCGCTCTCGCAATGCCGACACGCTGTTGCATACCACCACTCAGTTGACTTGGATAATTATCTTTATGATGGTCTAATCCAACTAATTTCAAGGACTCTAACGCTTTTCTCTCTCGTTCCTCTACTGGAACTCCTTGTATTTCTAAACCATATGCAACATTTTGTAAAACGGTACGATGAGGGAATAGAGCGAATTTCTGAAACACCATGCTCATCTTCGTTCTTCTCACTCTTCGCAACTCTTCTTTGCCCATCGTTGCGATATCTTCTCCATCTATGTATATATGCCCCGCTGTTGGTCTAATCAGTTGGTTTAACATACGAACTAACGTCGATTTCCCGCTACCAGACAATCCCATAATAACGAAAATTTCTCCCGTATATACTTCGAACGTCGCCTTTTTTACGCCAACGTTCATTCCTGTCTCTTTCAAAATTTCCGATTTACTTTTTCCTTCTTTTAATAAGGTAAGCGCTCTTTGCGGGTGTTTCCCAAATACTTTTGTTACGTTTTCAACACGTACCTTTGTATTATCCATGTCACTACTCCTTTTCTACCCATCTATTCACATAGTGTTGCGATTTTGCAAAGAAATATTACATAAAAATAACATTTATAAGATTTCTTTAAAATTCTCGTTTCTGTTCATAATAAGAATGCTTACTTATACATTTATTTAAAAAGGCAAACGTTTCTTAGGAGGTTTTTAATGAGAAAGAAAATATGGCTCATATGCCTTGCATTATTTATTACTATGATTTTCTCTTCATGTAATGCAACAAATGCAAATTCGAAAGGAAAAATTAAACTAGGTGTAACAAGTTGGAAAGAAAACATTGCAACAGCAAACATGTGGAAAGTTCTATTAGAACAAAAAGGCTACAAAGTTGAGCTTATGTATTTAGAAAAAGCGGCAATTTGGACTGGTGTTGCTCGCGGTGATGTTGATGCTAATTTAGAAGTATGGCTACCCGTTACGGATAAACCACTAAATGATCGTTATAAAGATGATATTGTCTTAAAATCAAAATGGTATGAAGGAACCGGACTAGGTTTAGTTGTCCCTTCTTATGTGAAAAACATAAACAGCATTGAAGATCTAAATGCACATAAAGATGAACTAGATAATAAAATTGTCGGAATTGAACCTGGCAGCAGTCTAATGAATTTAACAAATAAGGCGATGAAGGAATATGATATTAAACTAAAACTTGTCCAATCTTCTGAAGCGGCGATGATGAGTGAACTAAAGAAAGCATATACGAAAAAGAAACCAATCGCTGTTACGCTTTGGAATCCGCATTGGGGCTTTTCAGAATTTGATTTAAAATATTTAAAAGACCCTAAGAAAGTATATGGTGAAAAAGATGACATTTATTACTCTGTTCGTAAAGGTTTCGAAAAAGATCATCCAGATATCATAAAATACTTTGACAAATGGAAAATGAACGATGAACAGCTTGGTACATTAATGGTCGAGTTAAATAAAACGAAAGATCCCGAAGAAGCGGCGCGAAAATGGATTAAAAAGAACCAAACGTTAGTTGATGAATGGATTAAAGATTAAAAAACCAGGCTAGAGAATGAGCATATTCTCTAGCCTGGTTTATGTTATTTTTTCTCAACGACCCCATCAACAATCCCATATTCTTTAGCTTCCTCTGCTGTCATAAAATAATCTCTTTCCGTATCATGTGCTATTTTTTCGATTGGCTGTCCTGTTCTATCAGCAATAATCTTATTAATGTCATGCTTCAATTTCAATATTCTTTTTGCTGTAATTTCGATTTCTGTTGCTTGCCCTTTTACACCGCCAAGTGGCTGATGAATCATGATTTCACTATTAGGAAGCGCGAATCTTTTTCCTTTTGCACCAGCTAATAGTAAAAGGGCACCAAATGATGCAGCTAAGCCCATACAAAGCGTTTGCACATCCGGTCTAATAAGATTCATTGTATCTAATATTGCAAATCCTGCTGTCGTTGAGCCGCCAGGACTATTAATATACAGAAATATATCTTTCTCCGCATCTTCCGCTTCTAAAAATAATAATTGCGCTACTACACTGCTCGCAACCTGATCATTAATCTCTGAACCGATTATAATAATGCGGTCTTTCAATAACCTTGAATATATATCATAGGAACGTTCTCCTAATTTTGTTTGTTCTACTACATATGGAATTGCATTCATTTTAAATCCCTCCAATAATTTTTATGCCGCGCAAAGCATACAACTGTAGGAAGAGGATTGTTTCACATTAAATAATAAGACTGGCTGTTTAGATGGTAACTTAGTAAAATCTATTGTCGGAAGCAGTTTCGTTAATAATTCCGGTCTCTCCTCTCGAATAGACGTCACTACAACTTCCATATCATCTGTGAATTCAACTATCTCAATCCCTTCTTCACTTACAGTTTTCAACCTATTTCTACTCCGAAACAAAGAAGCTTTTACTGCCCCTTCCGATACGGAACATACTTTAGCAATATCAGCGATACTATATTGAAAAACATCCTTTAATAATAAAATCGTGGATTGCTGTACAGTTAATGAAGATAATACTTTCCCTACCATTTCATGCAAATCTGCAATATTCTCTTGTGGCTCTTCAAAAGTGATTTGTTCTCTTATTTTTTCATGAACAGACTTAGACTTCATCTGATCTAACCAACGATTTCTTGCTATTTTATAGACGAGTGCCATACAAATATCTTTATTTCTATATTTTTGAAGTACTTTACACACTGTTTCTTGGGCGAGATCTTCCCCATCCCATTTGTTTTTCGTTAAAAAAGTACAGTATCTTTTTAACTCTCCATATTGCTCAATTAAAAAATTTATATTTGAATGATTCATATCGATATGATTCTTTAAAATATGAGTAACTTTTGTGCACAAAATAACCACTCCTTTTCAGCGCTTACTTAATTAACGATTCAACAAATAAAAAAGTTACGGGGCATATAAAAAAATTATGTTTATGTTCAATAATTCGCGGTCATAAATATGTTATGTACCATTTTACGTGAGGAGGAACAAATTTGCCAAAATTAACAATTGAAGGTACGGGAACTTTTGATGTACAAGAAGGCACAAAATTAGTATTAGCAATTGAAGACAACGGTGTAAACATACTCCATCGTTGCGGCGGAAAAGCACGTTGCACAACTTGTAGAGTAGAAATTATAGCAGGTGATTTTTGTGAAGCGAATGCAAAGGAAAAAAATGCGATGACAGAAAAAGGGATTGAAGATCATTTACGATTATCTTGTCAAATGCGTGTACATAAGGATATAGTAGTTCGTCCGGTACTTACAGTTGAAAATTCAGGTCTTGATGCTGGACCACGCCCGGCGGAGTAAATCGATGAATTTAAAACAACTCGCTGGTGAATATGCTGCAACTTTCGTAAAAGATGGAATGAAGATTGGGCTTGGTACAGGTTCTACCGTATACTGGACGATAGAAAAATTAGGTGAACGTGTAAAAGAAGGACTATCATTTCAAGCTGTCCCGACATCAAAAGAAACTGAAGTATTAGCTCAGCAACTAAATATCCCACTAATTTCATTAAACGACATACAAAGTCTTGATCTTACAATTGATGGAGCGGATGAAATTGATTCAAATTTACACCTTATAAAAGGAGGGGGTGGCGCATTACTTCGTGAAAAAATCGTTGCCTCCTCCTCTAAAGAACTACTTATCATTGCTGATGAATCAAAACTTGTAACGCATTTAGGTACTTTTCCATTACCTGTTGAAATCATACCTTTTTCATGGAAACAAACCGAAAGTAAAATTCAATCTTTAGGTTGTCAAACAACGTTACGCTTAAAAAATAATGAAACATTTATAACCGATAATAATAACATGATTATTGATTGTGTATTCCCTCATAACATAACGAATCCTGCCAATTTACACAATCATTTAAAAATGATTACTGGTGTAGTTGAAACCGGATTGTTTGTTAATATGACTAGTAAGGCGATTATTGGAACAAAAAACGGGATACAGGAATTATAATGGATGCTGACTCTTACAGTCAGCTTTTTATATTTCTCTTTACTACGTATCATTATGATATACTATGAAAATAAAAGTACATTACACTAGAAAGGGCTGAACAAATTGCACTCCAAACTCATAACAGAACGTACAGATTTAGAAACTGCCTTCTACATTCGAAAAGAAGTATTTGTAAAAGAACAAAATGTCCCTCTTGAAGACGAATTCGATACATTCGATGAAATTGGTGAGACATGTAAACATATTTTAGTTTATTATAATGAGCTTCCCGTTGGTACAGGTCGCATACGATTTGTTGATGGAGCTGGAAAATTAGAACGTATTTGTATTTTAAAAGACTATCGTAAATATGGATTAGGAAAAGTAATTATTCAAGCGTTAGAAGAAATTGCTCGTGAAAAAGAATCTACAAAAGTAAAACTACACGGTCAAACACAGGCTGAAGGATTTTATAAAAAATTAGGTTATCAAACTTCTTCTGATATATTTATGGAAGACGGTATTCCACATATACTTATGACGAAAATATTATCATAATAAAAAGGGCAGTATATGAAACTACATTATGTATTCATATACTACCCTTTTTATTAATAGAAAAATGAATTCTCAAGATGTCCTTTTGCATCAAAGCCCATTATCTCTTAGTTTATATCTTAGTAAAGCTTATACTGTTTTCCATAATGATAAGGCATAAATCCAGTTTGGATCCCCATTTCCTTTATAACTCTGGACTATTTCATATAGACACTCTTCTCATAAATAATCTTCTATTATTACTGATATTACTGACCTACAAATGTAGAAATTTCATCAACAGCTTGTTTATGCCCACTAGATTTTCGAAATGACTCCTTCAAATGCAACGCAGCTTCTTTATATGATGGATTATTTAATACAAGTTCTACACTTTCACGTAGTTGTTCTACAGTTAATTCTTTCATAGATAACTTAATCCCAACTCCTAGATTCTCTACTTGCTTTGCAATTACTGGCTGATCTGCACTTTGCGGAATTACAATGAGTGGAATCCCGTAATTTAATCCTTCATGTGTACTGTTCATTCCGCCATGTGTAATAAACAACTTTGTATATGCAAGTAGTTTCGTTTGTGGCACATAATTTTTTACAATGAAGTTTTTAGGAATTTCACCTAAATCACTTATGTTCGTTTTATTACCAATAGACATCACAATTGTATAATCACTATTCTCGAACGCCTTCATACAAAGTTTATAAAAATCAAGCGCTTCATTAAAAACAGTGCCTAGCGAAATGTAAATCGGGCTTTTTTCTTCAATTGAAATAAAATCAAAGTCTTCATTTTTTACTTGTGCAGAAATAGATGGGCCTACAAATTTATATGTTTCATTAAACGTATCACCGAAAGGTTGAAACTCTTTAACCGTATACACAATAGTGAGTGGTGCTGGGTTACAAAAAACTTCATACGTTGAGTTTATTTCAACACCATATTTCTCTGAAATTCCTTTTGTTAAGCGTTCAAAATCATTATGTATGTTATCTTGAACTTCCACTGGTATATTTTTAGACAAGTGATCTAACATTTGTTCAAACGATCTTTCATCCTGCGCAAAAGATGTACAAGAATTTATTGCTGGAAGCTTTAGAATTTGAGCAATTAAACGACCACACCCAAACATCGAATCGTGAATGATGTAATCAAACTGCTCTCCTTCAATTTGCTCTAAAACACTAGGTATTACCACATCTGCTGTATATAAGAGACCGTTTATTCTTTCTTGCAAATAATTTCGACCACCGGAAAGAAATGCTTTTATAAATCTTTGGTCGTCAATTGTTCTTACAATAGCCCCTGTTTTTTCAATACGTTCTCTGAAAGCTTCTATTGAAAAATAAACTACCTCTTCCCCGCGTGAAACTAATTCTTCTACAACTTGCAACGTTGGATTTATATGTCCTTCTGATCCAGTATTAATGAATAAAACACGTGCCACTTTAAACACTCCTTAATTTAAATCTTCTCTACATTATTTTGCACTTATAATTCTTCTAAATGGACTTAGCGAGCCTAAATCCAAGGTCATCTATATAAAATGTTGGATGACTACGGCGACGACAAGTCGCGCCACAACCTCTAGCTTCTTCAGCCCAACTACCACCTCGAAAAATCCGGTATGCTCCATACACCTTTTCATCATACAAATCATAACACCATTCCCAAACGTTCCCCAACATATCATACAAACCCCATGCATTCGGCACTTTTTTACCGATGTCTTGAATTTGTCCGTTTGAATTTTCATTATACCAAGCAATCTTTTTCAATTCACCATATATGTATCCAGTAGTTCCTGCTTTACACGCATATTGCCACTCTGCTTCTGAAGGTAATCGGTACCCATCTGAATCTAAATTACAACTAACAATTTGACCACCGTCATTAATAGAATAATATTCTTTTAACCCCGCTTTTTTTGAAAGCAGATTACAAAACATAATGGCATCATTCCATGAGATATTTACAACTGGTTTGTATTTATCTTTGGATAAATTTGATGTATGATTCGTAATCGCATCATACAATTCCATCGTTACAACATACTTTGCAAGAAGAAACGAATTAACTTGGACTTTCCATTCTTTCTTTATTCGATCATCTCTTAATTCTACTTTTCCTGTTGGAATTTTCACCATATTAGAATCAACTAGCCTAATAAATCTATCCAATTCTATCCCCCCAGGTTATTTCTTTTTATAATCTAACTATTTATAGCATCGTACTTCTCTAAAAATAGTCTTACTTCATTTGTAGATTTTAAAATAATAACATCTTTATCCTTCCTCAATTGATTTAACTTCTTTAAAATTGTAGGTCGCTTCGTCTTAGGATATTCCCATATCCATTTAAAAAATTGCAAATCAAATCTTTCCTTACATCCCGCGCCCATATCCGGTCTTGTTTTATTCCGATATTGTACAACTCTTTTAAAAGCACGATAAGCACATATTGTTCTATGAATATCAAGAAAGATAATTGTATCCGCTGCGTTCATTCTTATATCCATTGTCCCACCATAATTCCCATCAATAATCCACTCATCTTCTTTAACTAATTCATTTTGAACCGTTCTTTGCTCCTCTTTCGGTACCCCTTCCCAATTCGGTTTCCAAAATAACGCATCAAGATGATGTACTTTAATATTTAATTTATTTCCTAACTGCCTTGCTAATGTAGATTTCCCTGAACCACCAGAACCTATTAATATAACTTTTTTCATGTTTGCACACTCCTTTCTATTAATTCTTCAATAGTTTCTTTACTAGCAAAAATCCAGAAAAACATCTCTTCATTTAATTTTAGTAAATCTGGTAACTGAACAAAATAAGTAATAAAGATAACTTGAATTGAAAGCATAACGTACCAAATGGCTTGTAGTTCTTCTCTCGTTAAAATACTTTGCTTATTATATCCTTCAAAGATTTTGCTAATGATATGTTGCCACTTCCCTCTTAATTCCGCATCACTATGTAACTCACTCAAAATACTTGTACAGCAATAACATAAATCAAATACTCTAACATTCCTTTCTAAAAGCTCAAAATCTATAAATCCTTGAAATTCATTATCTTTAAAAATCACATTCGATAAGTGCATATCGCGATGAATGATTTGTTTTCTTAAAGAGGTAATAGTTTTCTTAAAATCTGAATGTATTTGATTCATTGTTCGAACTACATCCTGATCAACATGCTCATTCTTTTCTAAATTAGGTAAAGCCCATTCGTATACCAATTTATACAAATCTCTTTTTACTAACTCATTATTACTATTCACCGAATTAAGTGCTTGGTGTAACTTAGCTATTTCTTCTCCAATTAAGCTTCCTAGATTTTTTAGATTTTCTGGATCCTTTATTTCAAGTACACTTCCAACAACATATTCGTATAGACAATAATATCTCTCTTTATAAACTACATACTTTTCACTATTACTTGTTTTCACTAATTTTTGTACTTTAACCCCTTTTTCCTCAAGCTGCTCTAATACGTTTATTTCAACTAAAAGCTGTTTTATTGATCCCTTCTCCTTTAAAATATAGGATTTATTATTACAATGAATCTTTATTACATTTGCTTTTATTTCAGTAGCTGTGACATCATAATCATAAAACCAAAATTTCACAATTTCTAATATATTCCTCATAATAAATCCCCCCATTTAAACTCACTTATTTCTTCCATAAAATCAACTCAAAAAGAAATCCTATTCCAACACCAATTGTGTAAGCCACTAAATCACTCCACAAAAAACCATAACCTAACACGAGTCCACCTAAAGTCGTTGCACGAATGCTATCTATCCATTCGGCATGGTACAATTGGCTCACTTCAATCCCGTAGCAAAACATTAAACTAATAAGAGCCAATTTCTTCATTTCTATTTTAGGAAATAAAAATCCGAATCCAATGAAAATCATTAACGCCCATAAAGCATCACCTAAATAATTATTTAATAGAGCCGGCAGCGCAAAAGCAAACTTTCTTGAACTAAGTCCTAAAATAATAACAAGGATTGTAAACGTTGCGTATAGTAATCTATTCCGTTTCATATTCATTTCAAAACTCCTAATTCATCATTTAAAACTGCAAAATAGCTAGTAAAATATAATCATTTTACTAGCTATTTATTCACTGCTTTAACAATAAGAAAATGTGGATTTGTATTTAAATAATGATAAGATTTTTCATTTACTTCTTTCATCTTTTCAACTGGCCTCGGCTCAACTATTTTTTCCAACACAAAATAATTTGTTGTTTCATTAACAATGTCTTGAAGTGACCTTCTAAAAAATTCAACTTCAATTGTAATGTTTGGTTTAACCCAAGTATCTAATAATAATTGTTTTTCGAAATAATTTTTACAAGTAAACTTTGTAAAATCCATAAAAGGATGATGAATGGAGTATATAAATTCTCCACCTGGCTTCAGTACACGACGAAACTCCTGAAATACTTGATTCCAATTTTCTAAATAATGAAGGGTTAACGAACTTACAATTACATCAAAAGTATGATCTTCAAACGGTAATATTTCTTGCAAATCATGACAAAGAAACGTTGCCTTATCACCCATACTTTCCTTTGCAGCTTTTACCATTTCAGAACTTACGTCAATTGCTGTTACATTTGCTCCACTTTCTACAAATTGAGAAGTATACCATCCAGCTGCACACCCAGCATCTAGCACACTCTTCCCTTCTAATTTCTTTGGAATCATCTCTATCATCGCTGGTCTTTCATAATAGCTGTTATATGGATTTGCGACATCTAGATTTTCTTTATATGTACTCGCTAATTTATCATATGTATCTTTAATCGTGTCTTTCAACACACCCACCCCTTATACATATTAATCTAATAACTCTTGCTGCTTTTTCTTTGAAAATGACTGCAGAACTAAATCATACGACCAATCAATCATCTTATTAATTTGCATCTGTTCCACATCTTTATGTATATACACCGTATTCCAATGTTTTTTATTCATATGATACCCCGGAATGATTGTTTCTGGATACTCTTCTCTTAATCTTAGCGCAAGTTCTGGATCACATTTTAATGTTATTGCCGCTTTTTCGCCTTCTTCATGGTTCAATATCGCAAAGATTTTATTATTAAGCCTCATACATGTTGCATTCCAACCATCAGGAGAATCTTCTGTCGCTTTTCTTTTCGATAAACAGTACGCTCTTGTCGCAATCATTCTAATTGTCACCTCTTATTCTTTCACTATTTGATTACGGTGCATCACAATTTGTTTCGTCACTTGAAATTGCTGTTGACCATAAAACTTTATAAGTTTCTCTCCACAAAATAGGCTCACAATATTGATATGAGATATCTCTTCAAGCAACATTGTAAGCATCTTCTCACCAATATCTTTATTTCTTACACTCTCATGCACAACAACATCTTCTAAGTACGCTCGAAAAACACCGTCTGAAACAACTCTAGCAAAACCAATTAACTCATTTTCTTTCCATACCCCAATTGCTATACTGTTTTTTAACATTTTTTGAATATCGATTTCTTTTCTTTCTGGCCACCAACCGACAGAATCGTAAAGCCTCTTTAATTTTTCTGAACAGATTGGTTTCTCATCTTGTAATTTATACGTATACATTTTCTTTCTCCCATTTAACATATTATAAATTATTATAAATGATTTTATAAATTTACAATATGGATTTTACAATTGCAATATAAACAATTCTCTAATACCTTTCCTATCTCCTCTATTAAGTTAGATCATTTCAAATTAACAAATTTATGGAAATACAAAACAACTAATAAAATATTTACCTATTAAACTTTGAATTACTTGTAAGAAATGGCAGTAGTTTTAGTTAAAACTTTTAATTTGAAACCTACAGGTGCAGACGTCAATTTCCCTGATGTTCCACCTAATCATTGGGGTTACAATTATGTCAAAATTTTAGCTCAAAATAATATTACAGCTGAATTTCCTGATGGTACATTTGGTCCAGATGTAAAAGTAACTCGTGAACAGTTCGCTGCATTTTTAGCTCGTGTATTAGGACCTAGTTTCCGTCCGGCTTTTCCTAAGCCTAAAGGCGAGTTAGAAGTTCATTATATTGATGTAGGACAAGGTGATGCTACTTTTATTAAATCTCCAAGTGGCGAAACAATCCTTATTGATGGTGGTAACAACGGAAAAGGTAAAGTAGTAGCAAATTATTTAAAAGGATTAGGATTCCAAACTATCGATTATATGATTGCCACTCATCCTGATGCCTATAACCTCTTCTCTAAAAAGTGTTGACTATGGCCTTTAGGATGATCTTCAACAACACCATATTCTCGGTAGCCGTGCTTTTTATAAAATTCTGGCGCTTGAAAACTAAATGAATCTAATAATATTAATCTACAACCTTTTTCCTTCGCAATGTCTTCAATTTTATGTAATAGTTGACTACCATAACCATCATGACGAACTGAATCATCAACCCATAAAAAATCTATATGGAGATGATAAAAATACATCGTTCCTGTTACCCCGCCAAAGATTTTCCCAGCCTCATCTTTCAGAACAAAACTTACTTGTTCCATCGGCTGTTTTGCTTCATCTGTTAAAATAGACATGTTATATTGAATGACCTTATTTTTTATGTATTCTCCTTCAGCGCGAGTACCATTCTCTATATGTTTCATATATTTCTTCCTTTCAACTTAGTAAGTTACCTTTTATTTTTACTTTTCCTTTTTAAAATACTAATACATACGAATCCACCATAAGTAATAAAGCATGAAAAACCAATTATCCCTGGCACAGAAACATAGCCTACTCTTATATAACTTATAACTGCAAAAGAAGCGATAGATAGTAAAATAGATGGCCAAAATAGAAGACCTGTTTTTCTTCGTCTCTCTTTCGATGTACTTTCTTTCTCTTCAGAAACTCGTGTGCCAAAAAGTAATACAATACAAATGAGGATCGCTGCAAAATAAATGGTATCTAATGACAAATTGTGATCGTATAGTGCGATACCCACTTCAAGAGCAATAATCGTTACAATTAAAATAATGATTGTTGATGTCTTTAAGTTTCTTTTCAATTGCTCACTCCTAGCATACTTTCACTATATTCTTTGTATATGTATTTCAAAGCTACTGCAAAAGCTTCATCTACCTCTTTATTTTCACGTCGATTAGGTAAATCTTTTCCCCCAATAACATAAAGAAACGGGAATTTGTTGAATATTCCTATTATACCAATATTTATTGCAGCTGAAGATAGTCCACCTGTCATATGAGCTAAGTGATATGAATGTATTCCTTCATATTCACCTTGCTGTCTTACCATGCCGCTAATAATTGGTTCCCATAATTCTGCTTCTGATTTATAACCCTGAAAAATATGTACTAAAAGTGAAAGAATCTCATTTAATTCTCCAACATTTTTCTCATCCCTAGCGTCCTCTTGTATATGAATTTTTGAAAAGTACGTTTGGGCATACATTTTCACAGCATCCCATCCACCACAGTACATTACAACTGACTGTGCAACGTAACTATCATGACATGCTATCATTACTTCTACTGCTTTACTAAGTGTTAAAGTCCTTCTTCCTTGTAAATGTGGATACAACTGCGCACTATCTTCATTTGGATTAAATTTAACATGCTGAAGTATATCATTCCAATTACATGTATTTTCCTTCACCATTTGCGCTACTACAAATCCGATTACTACTTTTGCTGCCGATGCTAACGGAATATTTATTTCACTATTATATGAAGCAACTATACGATTGTTTTTTGTAGAATAAATAGCTATTCCAACATGATTAGATTGTATCTCTTTCATTTTTTGAATGACAGTTTCCATTTTCATTCCTCATTTCATATCGTTTTATCACCTTTAATAATTCAATATAGAATGTATAAACCCTTTTTAGTAGATTAAATCGGATATTACAAAAGGAAAAAGGTAACATGAATTGCTCCTTGCTACCTAAAAGATACATGTTTACGAAAAATCTCTATTCTTCTAAAGGATTTTTAGGGCCATTAAGCTCCAATTGATAAAAAGCTAAATCTAGCCATTTATTAAACTTATAACCAGCCTTTTTAATCGTCCCTGCATGAACAAATCCATAGTTTTCATGTAAAGCAATACTTCTCTCATTTTCCGCATCAATTCCAGCAATTAAAGTCATATACTCTCTTTCCCGTGCAATGGCTATCAGTTCTTTCATTAAAGATGTCCCAATTCCCCTTTTTCTATATTCCTTATTAATGTATATAGAATGTTCAATTGAATATTTATAGGCGGGCCAAGCTCTAAACGGACCAAATGTTGCAAATCCTACTACTTTATTATCTAGTTCGTATACAAAAATCGGATAACCATCAGCCTTTTTCTGTTCATACCAATCTATTCTATTTTTAAAGGTTACAGGTTTATATGCATATACAGCTGTTGTATTTAGTATGGCATCATTATAAATATCTAAAATGTATGTTACATCTTTTTCCGTTGCGTCCCTTATCATGATTTTCTTCCTTTCAAAATGTTTACTCTGGTAATATAAATTCCCCTTTTTCCTTAGGAAATGGAACAACATCTATAATTGCATCTATATTAATTGCTCCGTAAACATGCGGATATTCTTGGCCGTTAGAAGCAAGTTCATATTTTATTTCTGCTTTCACTAAGGATGGATCAATTGTCAGTAATAAAACATCTTCTTCATGAATGAAATATTTTTCCGCAACGTTTAAAGCTTGTTCTAAAAATGAACAATGAATAAATCCCTCTTCTTTTAGTGAAACTTCATTAATCTCTCCATTTATCTTTGCGATTTCCCAATTTCTCTTTGTTATTACTTTTGTAATCATTATCATGTCTCCTATATATTTATAAAGTGAAACTTTAATCAGCCCGCGCCCCACCTAACTTCTTTACTTTCGCTGCATTTTGAGGTGGGGGTCTTACTGCCCATTAAAGCGTGATAAACTAAGAGGCTTTCCTATTCATTACTAGAAAAGCCTCTTGAATTTTTATTTCTTAATTAACGGAGATGCTTCCCCGCTATGGAAAATCCATAAATCATGAAGCGACCTTGTACATCCAACATATAATAACTTTGCATCATGTTTCGTATTTTTATAATGTTCTGCATCAACATCAATGAGTAGAACAGCATCAAATTCTAACCCTTTCGCTAAGTATACAGGTACTACTGAAATACCACCTTCATATTTACTTTGATCTGCTTCAATGAAGTTTACAGCCAATCCTGCATTTGTTAATTTCTCATATATATCGCGGCACTCACCGTCTGTTCTTCCTATTACCGCAATTGTTTTCACATCTTCACTTTGTAGATGTTTTAATGTCTTTACAATTTCAGTAAACTGTTCTTCTGTATGAATTATTTTCACTTCTTCACCACTACGGAAAACTGGCATTGCAAGCCCTACTGGAATCTCTGCATTTTTAATTATTCCGTTCGCAAATTCTATAATTTCTTTTGTAGAGCGATAACTTCTCGTCAGTTCATAATAACCTGTTTCTTGGAATACTTCCTTAAAAGCACTCCAATCTTCAATCCCTTGATAATCATAAATTGCTTGAGATAAATCACCTAATATAGTGAAAGAGTTACCTAGTGTAATTTCTTTTAATACATAAACTTGAAATGGTGAGAAATCTTGCGCTTCATCAATAACGACGTGATGAAATTTCTGCCCGATTTCAATACCTGTTATGCGATGATGTATGTAAATTAAAGCTGGCAAATCTTCTACATACACTTCTTTTTTACGACAACTCTTCTCCGTTTCTTTCACAAGTTCCTCGGGTAATACTTCGAGTATTTCTTTGCTTTTCAATATTGAACTATATATTGAAAGCGAGCTCATTTTCGGCCAAAACTTCATATAACTGTTCAATCTCTTTGTCGCTTCTTTTTTTAATAATTTCTTCTCATTTGTTTCTCCGTATTTTTTCAGTTCAATTTCAATCCATCGCTTCATTCGGCCAACTAAACGTTCTCTTCTTTTCTTTAATGGATAATGTTTATATTCAACTTGCATCCATTTTTTTATATCTTCCACTGGAATAACAGCCTTATCCCATGCCTCAAAATCACTTGTTGGTACTAGTTCTTTTTCAAATTGAACCATTTTCTCTTCAATAAAGGACTTAAATTCTATCGTACCTTTCAATTTACCAAGCATAATCTTTCTTTCATCACGATTAATAGAAAATGCTTCTTTCAATTTTTCTTCTGTCTGCTTCAGTTTCACCGAATCATCTAACGTACGTAATGCCCAGTCTGGAAATATTGTTTGACTAATATTCCCGACACCTAATTCAGGAAGTACACTCGAAATATAATCTAAAAACAGACTATTCGGAGCAAAAACAATCATTCTCTCCGCTTCTAATTGCTCACGATATTCATAAATTAAAAAAGCAAGACGATGTAAAGCGATCGTTGTTTTACCGCTTCCTGCAACCCCTTGAATAAGTAGTGGTAAGTTTCTTTCCGCACGAATAATATCATTTTGCTCCGATTGTATCGTCGAAACAATATCTTTTAGTTTATTATCTTTATTCTCACCTAATCGATATAGAAGAAAATCATCGGCATGCGAGACATCTTCATTTCCTTTCACATATGTATCAACAACACGTTCTAATTCTCTTTTTCGAATAGAGATGTTTCGCTTTAAATAAACATCACCTTCTACTAATCCGTCTGGTGATTGATAAAACGCTAATTCATCACCGCCGGTAAATGAATAAAACATACTTGCGACAGGTGCCCGCCAATCAATTACAATTGGTTTCATCGTATCTTTATCTGAAACACCTACTTTACCGATGTAAATCGGCATAACATCTTCCTTACCATCCTCTCGAAAATCTAATCTTCCAAAGTACGGCTCTTGTACACCAATACGTAAATTTTGTCTATTAGACTCCCTCATACTTTCAAGAATTTGTTCTTTAAAATCATCGCCATAATAAACCGGAATGTTTTCGAGCTCTTCTAATTGATCATCCATCGTACGTAATGTATCTTTCATTCTTTGTAACTCTTCTTCAAAAATGTTGTTCATATGATGATTCCCTCCTGTCCGTTCTAAATTTTCAGTCGAAATATAATTGTATTAAAAATCCATTTATAAAGTCAAGGACTTAATTTGTTTTTTCTGAAAAAACTTACTTTTCACCTTTCTAATATTGAAATTCAAATGATATTTTTACATTATAAGAATATATAACATCTAAATCATACAACTACACATATAATAAAGTGATTTATACAAAAGCTGCTATTTTCTATTGATTAAAAGGACTTTATACTATCTAACTAAGTTCCCCTTACATACTCTCCAGCTTCTTTTCTAGATATCTATTATTTCATTTATAAAATAACTAAAATCACAAAAACAAAAATAAAAGTAAAGGAGTCTATTCAAAATGACTGCTACCAAAAGAAAACCCCTTAAGTTACATTTACTTATTTTTGTGTTCATTGTATTGGCAAGTGGCTGGATTGGCGTAATTCTAGACTCTTTTCTAACAGATCAGCCTGAAGGAAACTCTTTAGGCATGGGGCTGTGGTTAATATTACCTTTCCTCTCATGTATTTTCCTTAGAGTTATTAGCCGTGATTGGAATGATTTTGGTATAAAACTAAATTTGAAGGCAAACTTTAAATGGTACTTCGTTGCGATACTAATTTACCCGTTCGTTACAGTAATAACGATAAGTTTAGCACTTATTTTTGGAGTAGCAAACATAACTAGTTTTGAAATATATTCGTTATTGTCACTCATATTCATGTCTACTATTGGTAACTTTATTAAAAATATTTTTGAAGAGTTTTCATGGCGCGGTTATTTAACTCCTAAGCTCATTGAACTAAAGTTAAACGATTGGTTTATTTATATTATTTCTGGTTTAGTTTGGGCTCTTTGGCATGCCGCTTATTATTTAGTTTTTTTACCAAATGAATATTTCGAATCTATTTCAAGGTTAAATATGCTTTTATCCGGTTGCATACTTATGGTTTCTTGGTCTATTATGTATGTTGAAATATATAGACTTACAAAGTCAGTATGGCCATGCGTTATCATGCATGCAATTGAAGATGCCGTTCCTACTGTTTTAGTTACAATAACAGGGATCATTGCACTTACTAACAGTAGTGATCTTTGGTTAAACCCTATTAGTGGAGTCGTTGCTACTATTATATTTCTTGGAATTGGGATCGTACTAAGATCTATAAGAATTAAAAAAGAACGACAATTAAATACGAAAGACAGTCAATGATTCACACTATAGAAGCAAAAAAGAGTAAGGAATTTAATCCTTACTCTTTTTTACTTTTATTAGATATGATAAACATTCATTTAACGACGCTTGCTCTTTATATTTTCCCTCTTCAAAGTCATACGCTCCTCCTGGGAAAATCCCAACTATACTTAGACCAGCTTCAGCACATAGATTACTAATCTCATCTACCGTATAACAACGTAAAGACTGTGTAACTATATCATTTGGATTATTAGGATGCCACCAATGATCTAACATTCTTTCATTTATGCTATCATATTCATATTTTCGCATAGCTGAACTTAAGAGCATTTCTTGTCCACTTACCTTTTTCCAATACAATGGTTGATAAATATCAATAAGTGCACATCCATCATCCTTCATCCAATTTTTAATCCGTTTCAATAGAATCAATTGTTCATCATCTGTTCCTACACCAAACCCATCTAAATAACTAACAACATCAAACTTTTCTTCAAAATTAATTTTATAAAAATCAGCGCAATGAATAGCAATATCATTAGTAGAATGCTCTTTTGCAAACATAACTAACTCTCGTACAAGCTCAACAGTAGTCATCTTTACACGTAACTTAGACATCGCCCTTGCAAAACCGCCATTTCCTGCTCCCAGTTCTAACATCGACTGAAATGGATGTCCAATTTGCTCTTTAACTTCTTTAGCGAGCTGCTCTAACCAGCTTTCTGTATTTATATCGTAATTCGACAGTTCAAATTGTTTTTGATAAAACTCCCTCACATCTAATTCGTTCATTATTCTCCTCCTGTAATAAGTTTTCCCGCTGTAGGTGACCGACTAATTTTCTGACACCTATGAAATTCCCTATATTCACAATTTATCAAAATAATAAGAATTTTGGAAGTAGTAAAACAAAAAGCAGATAACGGAAAATCCCACTATCTGCTCTACGGCTGCTCTTATTGTCCTTTTTGATATTCTACCCAATCACCAGAAATGATAACTTTCTTCAGCATCTCTTTGTCTTGAGCAACATACACAAATGCACGTATTTCTCTATCACTAAAGTATATTGTTTCGGTGATTCGGTCATATAAATCACTCTCTGCATTACCTGTGTATTCTTCCAGTTCATCTAATTTTTGCAGAACAGCATCATTTACTTCATAAACTTCTCCATATACCTTATCTTTATTTGAACAAATCATCGCTGGATACCCTTCGTTTGTATCAAATAATTCGCCATACGTCCATGCTTCGTCTGCAATGCATATTGCACCTTGCATATAATGAGCATTCGTTTGCTCTTTTCTTAGCGTGCCATACACAAAAACGTGATGCATAAATCCCTATCCCCTTTACATGTCACTACTTTCTAATTTGTAAATAAGCACGAATCATAAAGTAACTCACTTCATTCGGAAGTTGTTCCTTAATCGATTTCAGACCACCATCAGCATTTTGCACAGCAGTTTCAATCAGTTGTTCGTATTCTGCAGGAACAAAACTGTTCCAGTCTACTTCCATTCCATCTTCAAAACAACGAATTAAATGATTTTCAATCGTTTGTCTTGATAATCCACGTTCTTTCGCAATTTCATCTAGATTAATACCTTGTTTATACATTTCATACGTTTCCAAATGTGAATTTGCTGAAGCTTTCCCTGATTTTTTCCGCTCTGTCACCACTTCTGTTTTAATAGTTTCAGCATAGTTTGGGTTTTCCTCAATAAAGTGCTGAACTGCTTGTAAGAAGTGCGAACCATACTTCACAAGTTTGTGTTCACCAATCCCTTTCACAGTTAAAAGTTCAGAGTCGCTTTGCGGCATTTTTGCGCACATATCTTTCAACGTTTGGTCAGAGAAAATAACGAATGGAGGTACCCCTTCTCTTTGCGCAATTTCTTTACGTACTTCGCGAAGTACTTCAAATAAAGGATGATCTTGAACGATTTGTCTTGTCTCTACTCGTTCTTTACGTAAAACATTCTCTTTACCAAGTAACACTTCTTTCCCTTTTTCCGTTACTTTTAGTGTCGGGTAAGTACCATGTTCAACTGCAATTAGCTCGTCTGAAATTAAAAACTCAATAAATTCACTCACTTCTTTTACACTACGATTTGATAAAAGTCCGTAAGTTGGCAAAGTATGAAAATTAAATTCAATGACTTTCTTATTTTTAGATCCAGTTAGTACTTGTGCAATCATTTGTTTACCAAATCGTTGGTTCGTCCTAATCATACAAGATAAAACCATTTGCGATTCTCTCGTCACATCGATACTTTCTCGGTCGTCTGTACAATTACCGCAGCGGCCACAATCTTCTTTTGGTTCTTCTCCAAAGTATTGCAAAATAAATGATTGTAAACACTGTTCTGTATGACAGTAGTCAGTCATATTTTGCAGTTTTTCAAGTTCATTTGAAAAACGAGACTCTCCTGTCGATTGATCAATTAAAAAGCGTTGTACTTGTACATCTTGAGAAGAATAAAGCAATATACATGCACTATCTAATCCGTCACGGCCAGCACGTCCTGCTTCTTGGTAATAACTTTCCATATTTTTTGGAAGCTGATAATGGATAACGTAACGAATATTCGATTTATCAATACCCATCCCAAACGCAGATGTGGCTACCATTACGCTCACTTCATCACGTAAAAAGAGTTCTTGTTGCTCATTTCGATCGTTATCACTCATACCAGCATGATATTTTGATACAGAAACTCCCGCTTTCATTAAATCCTCATACAACTGATCAACTACTTTTCTAGTAGCTGCATATATAATCCCAGATTCCTTTTGATTTTGACGAATATAATCCGCTAAATATGCATTACGATCTTGTCCTTTAATAACAGAAAATGATAAGTTCTCGCGCTCAAACGTTGTCATAATCGTGTTTTCTTGATTAATTCCAAGCGTGTTGCAAATATCATCACGAACTTGTGGTGTTGCCGTAGCAGTTAATGCTAATACGAGCGGCTTTTCTGGAAGATAATCTAATATACGGTGTATATGTAAATAGCTCGGACGGAAATCATGTCCCCACTGCGAAATACAGTGCGCCTCATCAATGGCAATCATCGGAATTTTCATATCGATCAGTTGGTCAACAAACTCCATTGAATCAAGTCGCTCTGGCGCTACATAAAGTAACTTATAATGGCCCTGTTTCGCTAATTGAATTCGTTGATTCGCTTCTGTAATCGAAATAGAACTATTAATATATGTAGCTGAAATACCATTTTGTACTAATGTATCTACTTGGTCTTTCATAAGCGATATTAAAGGCGATATAACTAACGTTGTTCCTTCAAATACTAATGCGGGAATTTGATAACAAATTGACTTACCACCACCTGTAGGCATAATACAAACTGTATCTTTCCCATCTAATACATTTTTAATTGTTTCATCTTGTCCTCTTCGGAATGACGAATAACCGAAATAAGACGCTAAAAGTTCTTGTGCTTTTGTAAACAAAAAAGAGTCACCTGCTTTTCTTTATCTTTCATCTACTCCTATTATATCATCTCTTATGGGTCATGAAAGCGATGAATACATGACTAACGTCCTGCTTTTTCATTATTTTATGCTTCTTTACGTTTTAGAGCTGGATTAACAACTATAACGAATTTCTAAATAAATACACATTTTATTAATTCTCCTTGAATACTACTAATCTTATACATATGAATTCAGGAGGTTACTATATGAAGCACCATAATATTAGTTTCATCAAACAGAAAAGCGTATCGAACCAACCCCAATTCTCAAATAATGAAGCGTGGAAATATGAATCATACTATAAGTACCAACCATTATTTTCTTATAGAAAGCTTTTTCATTTTCTTTCTCAACTTTTTAAACGTTAATACACGTGCGAAATAGATCGTTCATAATAATTTTCTCAATATGAACCTTATAGACTTAATACAATACAGTTGTTAACATATGAAATATTCTGTTTGATCCCCCCCTTAAGTTGACCTGCTTATTTGTGCAGGTCTTTTTTGATTTATATATATTTCAGTACACTTTTAGATGTGATTGTAAATCTTTTCTCCATTTTATAACCATACTCCACTCACAACAAATGATGATAATAGCAAGAAGTAAAATATAAGTTTTTAACATTTAATAAAGTAAATCTTTTTTTCTCAATACACAAAACGAATTTCACTTGTTACTATTAAAGTACTCCAGATGAGTTTTTGCTCATCGACATTATCTAGTCAAAGGGATCTGCCGCGGGAAGCAGATCCCTTTGACTTTATTAAAGATACACTTTCATTTGGACACATTTACCAGGTTTTTTTAAGCGAATTTTATGATAATATTACGTAGTCGAGTCCGACATCTCGGCAATACCCTTTTGATGCTCTGCAACTTCCCTTGCAGAGCATCTTTTACTTTATATTCGTTTTATCTGTATATCACAATTAAAACACTCAATTTTTAAAAATAAGCGAGGACACGTAACTAAATATAAATTTCCATCATACTTTGAGTTATACATGTTCAAAGGAGTGTTACCGTTTATGTACCCTTATTGGCAATCGTATTACTCCCCCTATCATAACCCTTATGTACAGTTTGATACATCTGTACGTAATTACCGAATTAGTAAAAACGAGAATTTTTTAAAAGGTTATATGCGTTCCTTATGGGAACAACACGTTGCTTGGACGAGATTAGCTATTATAAGTATTGTTTTTAATTTACCTGACGTAAACATTACAGTTGGGCGGCTTCTTCAAAATGCAACACATATGGGACTGTCGCTTGAACCATTCTATGGTGAGGATGCTGTAAAAAAATATAGTGCACTAATTAAAGACCACTTAGTAATTGCAGCGGATCTTGTTAAAGCAGCAAAAGCTGGTGATCAAAATTCAGCTACTGCTATAGAGAAAAAATGGTACGCTAACGGAGATGAAATTGTTGCATTTCTTACTAGTATTAACCCATATATTGATAAAGAAGCATTTAGAAACATGTTTTATGAACATTTAGCACTAACTAAGGCAGAAGCACTGGCATTCCTAAATAAAGATTATGAAGCAGGCGTAAAACTGTACGATAAAATTGAAAAAGAAGCTTTAGAAATGGCCGACATGATAACAAACGCAATCGTAAAGCAATTCCCGCAAGTATTTCAATAACAATAAGCCGATTTGAAAACCAAATCGGCTTATTGAACTTTCTATCAATGATATTTCACCTGTCCTCTTTACATTTAACGTATATCGATATATTTTATTAATATCCGTTTTTTATAGGAGGAAACAGTTTGATTAACGCCATTGGTCTCGTATTTATACTCACAAATAAATATGAGAAAAAGAAGAAAGTTTATCTAAATGAAAAATTCGCATTAATAGACATTATTGATTCTAAGGAAGTAATTGATGATGAAGGAAACTCACTAGTAGAACTAACATGTAAATACAGTATATATTTAGATGAAAAATACTATTGTAAATCTCTTGATGATTATACTGGACAAGTCTTTCCTTTCTTAAGTGCTAAAATAGGAAAAGGAATTCTCAGAAACTTAAATTATTATTTTTCTTACGTTGATGTATACGATAAAAAACCACCGGTTAAAGAAATTAGACCACTTATGAAACAAGTAACTAACAGATAGCAAAAAATACAAAAAAGAAAGCATCTAACTCTGGATGTTTTCTTTTTTATTGAAAACTCAGCAAATTTCATCCTCTTCTAAAAGTATGTATCCAAGCATATTTTAAATTAAAAACATTGGAGGATTAGACTGAATGAAATACTCAGAAACTATTGTAAGTAAACGACTACGAACGCTTAAAATGACGGGTATATTTTTCATGCTAGTATTAATAGCATGGATTGGATATACAAAATTACTTTATAAAAACGGATTTCTTCAAGAAAAAAAGAATTCAGTAGAAGTAATGAATACTAGCATTACAGGAGAAATAGAGCAGTTTTTTCATATCAACTTACAAGGCTATCGAAAAACGAACCTTGACGCTGTTATAGAAGCAAGTAAAACAGATCCAAGCGAACTCTCCCTAATTGAACTAGTCAACAAATCCTGCTCGCGAGATTGCATAGGCGAACCAGTCACATATGTAAACTCAAACAATGGATATATCTTTTATAAGGAATCTAATGGAACTAATGTAGCTATAACGATTAAAAAGAAAGACACATGGTTAGTTGTAAAGAAATCTGTTCAAGATGGAATATAATCACCCCAAAAAAGAGTGCGTATCGTACTCTTTTTTATTATTAATACCCTTCCTCTTCATGCCTACAATGGCATTTCGCTTTTGTTTTACAATGACATTTTTCACACTCACACTTCGGTTTCTCTTTGCAACAACACTCGTGAAAATCATTGCGTTTACATCTATATCTCCCAAACATCAAATCATCCCAAAATTTATTACAATCTTGAAAATGTCCACAATGACAAGTATTTCTCATAAATATGCTTCCTCCTTGATAGAATGCATCATATTCTATGTTTAAAAGTATACAATGGCTTGTTTGTTAGTCTATTTTCTCCATATTATAAGTAGAGTTAAAAGATTACATAAAAATAAAAAACCGTCACATGACGGCTTTTTATTTAGCAAACTATTCTTTTGTATAAAAATATTTAAGTCCCTTAGCATCTAACCACGCTGTCGCTCGATCTAATTCATTCCCTTGGCGATATGCTGTTTCAAATCTAACTAATCCTTGTTTATCTCCATATGAGATAATACGAGATTCATACCCAAGAGCATCCATCATTCCTAACATTTCTACTACTAACGCTGTACCAAATTCATACGTAACAACTTTACTAAATTTATTCACTATAATTCCAACTCCTTCTTGTTTTGTCGATTGTTCAACAGTTTGATTAGTAAACCAAACTAACGGTTTATTTCCCATTAACTTATTTAAATCACATTTTCCTATGCCGGCTACATTCCCTGTTTCTGTGTATTGCCAAATATCACATGGGTAGGCTGGTTTGTTACCACCATAACGAGGAATCCATACAAAATCACAATTGACATTTGCCATTCCAAATGGAGCATACATATGATGAGCGATGTATAAACCGACTTTCTTAGCTCCTAATCTTCGTAATTCATCAATAAAAGCTTGTGTACCTGCTCTCATATCGTTCATTGTTTTTACTTCTATGTCAGCTACCCAAACTGTTGCATTTTTATCACCACGGTTCCAAAAGTCTCTCGCCTCTATCCGTGCATCCTCTACTGAAACGAAACGACAGAACGCATAATTACCAAACGGAATATTTCTTGCTTTCATTGCTTGTACATAATTTTTATATAAAGGATCTACATAATTTGAACCATCTTGCACACGTGCAATTACAAAATCTAATTGTGGAGCCGCGATATCCCAATTAATGTTGCCATTCCATTTCGAAATATCTACAATGTAACCCATTATTTAACATCTCCTTTTTCGTTATTATATTCAAAGCTTGTTTTTTTGCTATTATCATCTAATAAATAGTATGAGAAGTATTGTATTATTTAGTAATAATTTAAAATTCGGCTTATGTATTGAGAAAATAAAATATTATTACGGGTTTAATAAGTAAAGACTTACAAAGCTCTAAACTATAATCAGTAGGAGGCCACAAGCAGTGCAATTCCCAGCTAATTTCTTAGCTTCATCCGAATTTTGAGGTATGAATTTTACTGCCCATTAAAGCGGGATACACAAAACCACCTTTCTGACAGGTGGTTTTGTGTACTACTTTACATATACATTATCCATATTTATAGTTACATAATTATTAATTACTTAATATACTTGTTAACTAAAAATAAGACAATTTTTAGTTTTTAATCAAACTAATTTTCGTTTTATCTCAAGTACTCATAGTACCATTTACGTGCATCTAACCAAGCTGTAAATTTATCGATATTTCCGGACGGATAGCCATTCGTTATAGCATAACCAATGCCATCTTTCTGAACGACAATTTGTCCATCAATACCCGCATCAACCATCGCCTGAGCCAAAGCTTGTAAATTGCTAAATGCTACACCACCAGTTTTTACTTTGAGCAAGTCCGTTGCACCTCCTCCAGTTTGTCCTGTAAGAGCAAATACAATAGAATTAGCGATTTTATCAACATTCCATTTTGCCATGTCGGATTCATTATCAATAAATCCTAATTCAATAAGAATAGCCGGTGCCTTCGTTCCATTTAATACCGCTAAATCTGTACGTTGTTTCGCACCTCGATCACGCCATCCAATATCTTTTGCTAGTTGAGCTGATATTTTAGCCGCCAAATCTTTCTGATCATAATACAAAACCTCAACACCCTGTCCATTTCCATCACTTGCATTAAGATGAAAAGAAATAACTAAATCCACAGCATGGGAATTGCTATTCCGAATGATATTATTTAAATTTTGTGATTGAGTTGTCCCTACCTCATCCGTATCGTCATAAACCGTGTGTCCTAGGGATCTTAACTTAGTCGCCACAGCATCTTTAACTTGCCTATCTAGAACGTGTTCTTTCCGATTCCCAAAATTAGCCCCTTGAACAATACTATTGTGTCCTCCGTGCAAACTATATCTGGCCATTTATTTATCAACATCTCCTTTCTTAATATCATATTCAAAACTTGTCTTATTGCTATTCCCTCTTACAATCTTAACTGTCCCCATACGTCCTACATTTTCTATAGGTGAAGGCAAATCGTTTTCGATATAAAAAGTGGTGACACGAACAAAAAGCATCACCTTTTTGGCGATGCTTAAAAACTCTATTTTACGTTTTAGCTCCTTAAAAACAGTTTAAGCTCATGGTGACCGAAACTATACTTATATTTCCACCTCTTCCTTCACTGCCTCTTTCAACCTCTGCAACATATATCCAATTCCTTTACATCCTTCTAACGGATATGTAATCATTTCTTCTGGATATAGCTTTGTTACTACTTTTTTATGCTTTTTCCCTGCAAGTAAGACGATTTCGTCAAACTGTAGTAAACTTTTATCTACCATCTGTTTTTGTAATTGCTCTATACTTATTACCTTATCGCTCTTTGAATCAAACGCAAGATCATAGTTTTCTAGTACAATATCATTTGGCCTTAAAAATCCATGCTTCGCCGATAATATAACCCAATTCTCAAAAAACATCGTTGCATACGCCTGACACGCTTTTCCGAACGGGCTAATATATACATCTTTTGCCTCCATAGGCCCGTAATCCGGATACTTATCCCAAATTTTCTTCTTTCCGCATGGAATTATGCATAACCTTTTCATTTATCTCTTACCTCTTCTCTTGCATAAGTAAAATTAACTATTTTACACATTTTTCTCTCAACATGCTATATAATGATATTAAAAATAAAAAATATATCTTTTACCATAAAACCATCGTTTTTTACTTATAATTCACTTTTTTAAGATTTGAAATCCCATTGCCCTATTTAAACATAGTACACTTTTTGTAAATATTATAATACTACCAATAATGGTACATTTACTTTTCAAAGCTCTTAATGTTAATTAAAATATATGAATGACAAAATATTTTATCTTTAGAAGGAGGTGAATAAGTGAAAAATATACTCCCTGCACTAGTACTCTATATTATTGTTTGCGTAATCGCTATGATTGCTCCAGCATCTCAAGGTTATAATCATGTGGGCTGGAAGTTGTTTGTTGGGCAAGCGTATGCTATACCTATTTTTCTCATTACAGCTATTATTACATTTTATATAAACAAGAAAAAACCTACGAACAAACAGCTATAAGGATAGCTAATGCTATCCTTATTTTAATTCATTAATCAGATCAACAATTACACTTGCAGTACTTTCTATCCTTTCTTCCGAAAAATCAAACGTGACACCTGTTTTTTCATATATTTCTTGTATTGGTAGGTTCCAGTCTGCACTCGCTCCCTCTTTAAAGAAAGTAATCGCTTTTTCTGGATCCTCTCGATAAATTTGAAACAATTGCATTGCTCCTATTTGCGCAATTGCATATTCAATTTTATAAAAAGGAAACTGAACAAAGTGAAATGACTCTACCCAACTCGAACCAATTTCATCTTCTAATCAGTCAATATTGACTGATGAATATTGATACCTTTTGCATAGTTCAGCGTATTTCTTATCACGCTCTTCTGGTGTATGGTTTGGATTTGTATAGATCCAATGCTGGAATACATCTCCTGCAATTGACGACAATAATAAAGACAAAGCACGATATAATTGTACGCGCTGCACTTCTTTATATTCATCCTCTTGCTTGTAAAAAATAGTAAGCTTATCCATTACTAGTAACTCAAGACTGAGGGAATAAAGCTCAGCCACCTCTTCACGAAGATACCTTTCCTGCATGCTACTATCATTTTTAAATTGTTTATAAAAATGAAATGCATGTCCCACTTCATGTATGAGCGCATTAATCGCATAAAATGATGGACTAAAATTAGAATACACAAAAACCTCTTTACTATGAGGCAAGGTAAAACAAGCAGCTCCTGGTGCTTTATTTTCACGTTCTTCTACATCAATTAATCCTGCTTTTCGTATATGGATAAATTCCTCATAAAAATATAAATCTGTCTTCCGAAACATTTCTTCCAACCCATCCAATAAATCAATGGCATTTTGAAATGGAGCTTTTAGTATATTACATGGAGTAAGATCCCAAGGGCGATACGTTTTTACACCGAGATTCTTTTTAGAAATACTCCCTAATTGTTTCCAAATTGGTACAACATACTTTTCTATAGATTCATGGAGCTTATAGCAATCTTCAATGTTATAATCTCTGTTTTTTTGTTTATAAGCATATTCACTATAATTATGAAATCCTGCATTTAAAGCGAGCTCATTCCGTAATTGTACGAGCTCATTCATAATACAATCTATTTCCATCTTCACTGCACTTCTTGCTTCACATAAAGCGTACCAAGCTTTTTCACGAATAGCTCTATTAGAGTTATCTAGCTGTGCTTTAACGTATGCATACGTCTTTTGCTCTCCCTCCCAATTAATTGTTATGTTAGACATTATTTCTCTATACTTCGTAATAAGCTCTTGCTCTTTAATAGAAAGAGCAATATTTTCTTCATTAAACATTCTACTCTTCACAAATCTTGCTTTTTTCATAAATCCATATTTCTGCTCATCTAATAAGTCAGAAAACGGACACTCTCTAAATTTCTCGTCAAATTTTGCAGTGTATCTTTTTAAAAGTGGTTGAATTGTATTTTGATTATACATATGTAAATCACGCATATTTCTGTCATCTGTATCTCTATACGTGGCGATTAAACTACTTGTTATCTCCTCTTCTACTTCAGCGGTTACACGCAGTTCATCGAAAAGCCAACTTTCTAATTCTAAAACAGAAGTAATATTTCGCTCTAAAAGTGACTGTAATTTACTTTCGAATTCATTAAGCATACACAAACCCCCTATTAAAAATTCGAATTTTCTGTTTTATACGGATAGAAAAAGACAAGTAGCCAATCCGACTACTTGTCCTTTTCTATCTGTACTCAATAAAATTAAGCTTGGAATGCTTCTGTTAATACTGGTACGATTTGTTTTTTACGAGATACTACACCTTTTAATGTAGCAGTGTTGTTTTCTAGAGATACGTTGTATGCTTTCTCAACAACGTTTGCTGCGTTACCGATCGCAAGACCGACAGAATCGTTTGTTAAGATATCAGTTACAACAAACAAGAATAGGTCTAAACCTTTTTCTTCTACTACTGCAGAGATAACTTTTTCAAGTTCTGCTTGGTGTACAAGAACGTCGTTCGTATCAACAGCGTTTACTTGTGCGATTTCAACTTTCGCATTACCCATTTGGAATTCTTTAGCGTCAAGAGAGATTAATTGCTCCATTGTTTTTCCGCTTAAGTCAGCACCAGCTTTTAACATTTCTAAGCCGTAGTTATCAGCATCTACACCAGCGATTTCCGCTAATTCACGAGCTGCTGCTACGTCTTGCTCTGTGCAAGTTGGAGATTTGAATAGTAAAGAATCTGAAATGATTGCAGATAACATTAAACCTGCAACTTCTTTACGAATTGTAATGCCGTTTTCTTTGTACATCTTGTTTAAAATTGTAGCTGTACAACCAACTGGCTCACAACGGTAGTAAATAGGATCGCTTGTTTCAAAGTTAGCAATACGGTGATGGTCAATAACTTCTAACACACGAACAGATTCGATATCGTTAGCACTTTGTTGACGCTCGTTATGGTCAACTAAAATAACGTTGTCCACTTCGTTTGCAACTGTCTCAACAAAACGCGGTCCTTCTACTTTAAAATAGTCTAACGCAAATTGAGTTTCACCGCTGATTTCGCCTAAACGTACAGGCTCAGCATTCATTCCTAATTCTTTTTTCAATTCTGCATAAGCAATTGCAGAACAAATTGCATCTGTATCTGGGTTTTTATGCCCGAAAACTAGTACTTTTTCCATGTTTTCCACCTCTTCATGAAAAGGATATCTTAAAGAAGCAAATATGACAATATTTAAAGCATAATTTTTTATAAATAATTGCACTTTCTTCTATATTTTTCATCGTTTTTCGTAAAAAAAGATCATCTAAAATGAATTAGATGATCGAAATGTATATTTTATCCCGCTTTAATGTGCAGTAAGAACCCCACTGATTAAAGTTTCACTTTATTTAAAATAAGCTAGGAGCTTGCACTACATGATTTAGCGGAAAATTCGATGCCAAACCATTATTTACAAGGTTAACATCGATAACTTGATAAAATGCATTCCCAGTGTCTGCAATTTCCCACACAGCTAAAATAAGGTGATATCCATTTCTATCAGTAGGCACATTTGCTTCATGTGTTACGGAAGTTCCAGGTCTAGCTCCTCCATCATTTTTCACATAGAAAGGCACTAAATCTAAATCAGACCTCGTTAAAGGCTTATTTGGATTCCAATCTTTCTTCGTAATATAATATTTCCACTCTTTCGTACTATGAGGAGCCGTTAGTTTCCACTTGAATGTATTCGTCCCACCGTTTAACGTAACTTTCTTCCACCTATCTACAGTCTGTACATCTAAAGCAGGGAAATGGCCAGCTCCTGCGATTTGACCATCCGAAGGTCCTGATTGCGGGAATCCACCTATTCCTTCTACACTTTGCGGCTCATATTGAATTGGTCCGCAGTTTACATTTACCCCTTGCTTACATAAATAAGAACGACTCGCTGGTGATTCAACATATCCATGAGCTGAAGCTTTTTCTGAAAAACCGAAAGTTAACAATCCCGTAAGTAATATGCCACCACTTAATATAACTTTCTTCACCTTCTGTAAACCTTTCGTTTTCATCTCTTCATCCCCTTTCCCATAATAAAGCGAAAATAACTATAGTTGCCTAGTCATCTTCTCTACATCCATTATAAGTCGAGAGACCATACAAACAGAACCCTCTAAAAACTTTCTCAAATTCAATTTGTACATTAAATAAATTCAAATAACACCGCTAGAGAAATATAGACGGTGTTAAAAATGGTGGTTTATTATTTTGAGCATGATAGCTTTTTAATCGTAACTTATAAAACTTTATAATAAATAACTGTGGCATCTAAATTACCATTTGGAGAAATCGCGTATTCTGGTATTTTTCCAACTTCTTGATAGTCTAATGATTTATACAATCTATTAGAAGGGTCTCCTTCTCTCGTATCTAACACTAAAAGAGACCTATCTTCTTGCTTCGCTCGTTCCTCTGCTTTTTGCATAAGTAAACGTCCAATACCATTACGTCTAAAGTTGGGATGAGTCATTAACTTACAAATCTCGGCTCTATGAATTCCGTTAGGCTTTGTAACTAAATGTAATTGAATACTCCCTGCCAATTCATTGTTTATTTTAGCGACATATAATATCACTTCTGGCGCTAAAACAGTTTGCCAATACTTTGTTGATTCTTTTTGTTCCAGTGGAGGTAAAAAACCAATTGACGCCCCATCATCTACAACTGTTTTCAAAAGGTTAGAAAGCTCTTCCACCTCATCTTTTATTTGCTTAATCTCTTCAATTACTAAATTTTGCATTATTAATCCCCCTTTTGTTTCATTGTACCAAGTTTTAAAGAAGGAATAACAGAATACTAAAAGGAAATATATATTTAAATAGAGCATACTTTTAGAATGTATGAATGATGGAGGGATTAATCATTAGCAAAATAGGATTTGACTTAATACATCATAAGGACGACTTTGATCTTGGATATGAGGATATAGAAGCGATATCTAAGAACTGTAAATTTTCTAACTGCTCTCATACAAATGAACCACATTGCGCAATTAAAAAAGCTATTTCCGATGGCATTATTACAGAAGACATGATGAATAGTTATTATAGAGATAAGAATGAATTCGAATATGTATGTAAACAAAAGAACAAAACAAAAGCTATTGATTACATGAAACAATTGAAACTTTTTCGGAAAACTTAAAACTAAATAAATAGTTGTTATTCCTCATTCCCACTAAATTTAAAATTCTTACTTTAATACATCACATACAAGGTAATTTTCATACTCAAATTTAATCTCACGTAAAAGAACGTTTTAAACATAAAGTTTAAAACGTTCTTTTTATATTCAATGATTTTGATTTTTCAGTTCTGTTAAACATTCCTGTACTAAAGTTACCGCTAGACTCATTGCAGCTCCGCCAGCAAATGCTGCTGATACACCACATGCTTCCAAAATCTCTTTATCTGAACACCCTTGATCAAGACAACCTTTTGTATGATAAATCGTACAATATTCATCTTGCGTTGCTAGACTAATTCCTAATGCGATAAGTTGTTTTTCTCTTTTTGTTAAAGCACCCTCTTGAAAACAAGCTTGCGTGAATGCATTATATGTCTCAGCAATTTCAGGAATTTGGTTTGTAAAACTACCGATTCCTTCTTTATAATGATGTAGAACGTCATTTACCGAACTATGATGTTGTTCGTATTCCATCTTATTATTACCTCCATTCAAATTATCTGTATCTATTGTAGTATGTGATGAAAATAAGGCAATATACCCTGATAAATAGAATGAATATTCAGTTTATTTTAGCTACAATTTCAGACTATCATCCACTACTGATTGTTCCTTATAGTTTTTCCTTTCAATCTCTTTACTTCTCTCTTCCCAAAAAACTAATTCTTCAATCCCTACATTTTTAGGATCAAATACGGGATCTTTTCCTTCTTTTTTCTGCGCTTCATAATCTTTTAACACTTTTAATGCAATTTTACTTAATAGTAAAATCGCGATTAAATTTAACCATGCCATACTACCAATTCCTAAATCTCCAAGATTCCATAAAAGTGACGCTGATTCTACGCTACCGATGTAAACCATAATTAAAAATCCAATTTTTAAAACTGGTTTTAACCAGCTATATTTAACCTCACGATCTAAATAAGTAAGTGTCGTTTCAGCGATATAGTAGTAAGCAAGTAAAGTTGTAAATGCGAAGAAGAAAATTGCGATTGAAATGAATAATGGACCAAATCCCGTCATAACAGTTTCAACTGCTTGTTGTGTATAGATTGGACCTGCATCAACATTCCCTATATTCTTTACAATAGCACCTTTTCCTTCAGGTATAACATTATACATACCTGTTATTAAAATCATAAGAGCTGTCGCTGTACAAACAACAATTGTATCGATATATACAGAAAACGCTTGAACTAACCCTTGTTTTGCAGGATGGGATACTTCAGCCGCAGCGGAACTATACGTCGCTTCTCCAACGCCAGCAACATTTGAAAATACAGCCCGCTTCACGCCCCATGCAATTGCTGCACCAACGATTCCACCAAACATTTCATTTACACCAAAAGCACTAGAGAAAATTAAAGCAAACATACTTGGAATTTCCGTTACATTCGCAATTAATACGATACATGTACCAATTACATAGCCAATTGCCATAAATGGAACAAGCATTTGCGAAACGCCAGCAATTCTCTTTACGCCGCCAAAAATGATTGCTGCTAATAATATGACTAACAATATACCAGTTATATATTTGCTAATACCGTTAGAGTTTTCGAATCCAACTGCGATACTACTTGATTGAATACCTGGTAATAAAACGCCATATGAAAGTGTTACAACGACTGCGACAATGACTGCAAACCATTTCATTTTTAAGCCTTTTTCGATGAAATATGGTGTACCACCGCGATATTCATTTCCGACTTTACTTTTATATACTTGAGATAATGTTGATTCAACAAATGCACTCGCTGCTCCTAATAGTGCCATTACCCACATCCAAAATACAGCTCCAGGTCCACCAAAAGCGATAGCTGTCGCAACGCCTGCAATATTACCTATTCCAACCCTACCAGATAACGCTAAACAAAATGCTTGAAAGGATGAAATTCCCGTCTCAGAGCTCTTCCCTTCAAATAATAGTTTAATCATTTCTTTAAAATAACGAATTTGTAGAAAACGAGTTGCAATTGTAAAATACACACCTGCTCCTAATGCGAAAATAACTAATCCAATACTCCATACTTGCCCTACTAACCACTCTACTAATTGCTCCATCCAAATCCCCCTTATCATTCTTTTGAAAACTATTTTATATATAAGAAAACGGACAACTATTATGAAATCTTCCAGTTGTCCGCCTATCTCATTATTTCATTCCTCTATTTATTAACAGTTAGATTCTCTATTACTTTATATTTACCCAAACACTTTTCACTTCTGTGTAATTATCAAGCGCATATGAACCTAACTCACGACCGATTCCAGATTGTTTAAACCCACCAAATGGTGCAGCTGCATTTTCTAAGTTATAATCATTAATCCATACTGTTCCTGCCTTTAATTTATTGGCAACTTGATGTCCGGTTTTAATATTTTGTGTCCATACACCTGCAGCGAGTCCGTATGACGAGCGATTTGCTCTTTCGATTACCTCTTCTGTTGAATCAAATGGAAGTACAACGACAACTGGTCCAAAAATTTCTTCTTTCACAATTGTCATATCATCAGTAACATTTGTGAATACCGTTGGCTGTACAAAATAACCTTTTTCAAATGCACGTTCACCACCAGCAGCAACAGTCGCGCCTTCAGCTTTTCCTTGTTCAATGTAATGTAGTACACGCTCTTGTTGCTTTTTAGATACGAGTGGACCCATTTCCGTTTCCTTCTCCATACCTGCTCCAAGTTTGACGTTATTCGCCATTTTCACAAGTTCAGTTACGACTGTTTCGTAATGTTTTCGGTGAACGAACACGCGAGAACCGGCACTACAATTTTGGCCGTGATTATACATAATGCCTTGGAATGCGCCGTTAATCGCTTCTTCTAAATCAGCGTCTTCTAAAATGATATTTGGTGATTTACCACCAAGTTCTAACGTTACATGTTTAATTGTTTCTGCAGATTGACGCATAATATATTTCCCTGTAACAGTTGAACCTGTGAAAGCTACCTTATCAATATCATGATGGTTTACGATTGCAGCTCCCGCTTCAGGGCCGAAACCTGGCACAAAGTTTACGACACCGTTTGGAAAACCGGCTTCTTTAAAGAGTTTCGCTGTATATAATAACGATAAAGGCGTTTGTTCTGCTGGTTTTAATACGATTGTACAACCTGTTGCTAATGCTGCTCCCATTTTCCAAGAAGACATAACGAGCGGAAAATTCCAAGGGATAATTTGACCTACAACCCCAACAGGTTCATGGCGTGTGTAATTTAAGTAATCTTTGGAAATTGGAATTGTTTGCCCAATAATTTTTGTAGCCCATCCAGCATAATAACGATAATTTTCTACAGTCGCTGCAATATCATCATCCAGTGCTACTTGATATGGTTTCCCATTATCTAAAGCTTCTAACTGTGCTAATTCTTCCCCATGCTCTTCAATTAAGTCTGCTAATTTATAAATAAGATGCGCTCTTTCAGCAGTAGTCATTTCTGCCCAAGGTCCTGATTCAAATGCAGATCTTGCTGCTTTTACTGCAACATCAATATCCTCTTCTTGCGCTTCGCATACGACAGCTAGAACATCTTCTGTTGCTGGATTGTATGTCTCAAATGTCTTCCCGCTAATGGAAGGTACAAATTCACCATTAATAAACATTTTAATTTCTTCATTTAAAAACGCTTTCACTTTTGGTCTCAGCTCAATGTTTGTCGTTAACATATATGATCTCCTCCTTTTTTAAACAGCTGCTTGAGCAGCAATTTTTGAAATAATCATTTGAAGCTTTTGATCTTCTTCTTCAGTTAATCCGAGTCTTGGATAACGAGAAGGTCCCCCTGCTTGCCCGTGTAATTCCATTGAGCGTTTCACGATTTGTACATATTTTCCTGACCCTTCAAGAAACTCACAAAGAGGTAAAATCGCATCGTTTATTTCCCAAGCTTTTTCTAATTCACCATTTTGGAAATGCTCATACATTTTTGTAACAAGTCCCGGTATGATATTACCTGCTACTGAAACCCAGCCCGTCGCACCAACTAAATAAGATTCCATAACTAAATCTTCAGATCCACAGAATACTTGAAAAGCACCTTCGCCTTGTCTTACTAAATCTCTTGCTTTTCGAATATCTCCGCTAGATTCTTTAATATGTGTAACATTTTCACATTCTTTTCCAATACGTAGCATGAGCTCCGTACTCATATCAACACCAGATGTAAACGGGTTATTGTATAACATAATTGGTATATTTACAGCGTTTGAGATTTCTTTAAAGTGAAAATAAATTTCCTCTTCCTTCGGTTTACAATAGTATGAGTTAATAATTAATGCACAGTCCGCTCCGTACGCTTCCGCATGTTTCGTATATTCAATCGTTTCTTTCGTCGTTTCTGCTGCAGTCCCAACAATAACCGGAATACGGCCATCAACTTCTTTTAATACTGTTTCTACCATTTTAAACCGTTCTTCTTTTGATAAACTAACAAACTCTCCTGTACTTCCATTAATAATAATGCCAGCTACTTTTTGATTAATAAAATAATTTACGTTTTGCTTTACACCGTTCCAATTAATTTCTTGAAACTCATCCATCGGTGTGATTAATACTGGAAATGCCCCTTTAATATTTTTCATATTTATCTCTCCCTTTACTATTTTATTTTAATAAAAATCCTGTCGGAAACGGATCTGTAGGATCTAATAGAAACGTCTGCATCCCTGTAATAAATCCTCTACTTTCAAAACGGAAAATGTAACCCATTTCTTCCTTCTTCACTTTTTCAACAGTTATAAAGCTATTAAATATACTTTCATTTATAAAAGGTTTATCCGCTATATAATCATTTTTAAATAATGTATGAACAAAAGACACAATAGTAGAGACAAATCCTGGCGAACGTACGATAAAGTTATCTTCATGAAATGTAATCGACTTTATATGGTTCTTTTCTTTTTGCGTGGAATCTACTAAAATAAGTCTTTTTATAAGTGACTGTTTTTGTATAGCTTGAAGTGTAGCTTCTCCCCATCTTTTCAATTCTGAAATGTTTTCAATACGAATTTCTGGCGAATGCGCACCTTTTTCTACAACTGCGTATACTTTATCTGCCTGTATGAGAGAGTAACTTATATTACCAACTTGTAAATTTTTCTCAATGATATAACATAGTTTACTTTCAAACGAAACAGATACAACTTCATCATTCTCTACATACGCATAGACTGAGAATATGCCAGATAACGTTTCGATTTTGTATTGATTCGTCTCTCTCTTTTTTACATACCCACTTTCTAGTAACATCGTTATGACTGCGACAATACCTCCGTAATGAAGAGGAATTGATCCTTCATGATTAAAAAATATTACAGCTGCATCGACTTCCGTATGAATAGAAGGAACGACGATACATCCATTTAAACCGATAAAACCACGCGGTTCATTTAATAAAAGCTTCATTTCTTCTGCTAATTCACCTGAAAATTGATCGTTTAATTGCTCTAAATTGTAGTAGTACTTACATGGTACATCTTTTATTACACGAAATGCCTCGCCATTTACGTGTACGTCTACTGCTGTATACATTTTTTGAATGTTCATTTTACATCCTCCGTTTCATGTTCCATCGGCGGAATTAGCAAAAAGCCTTCTTTAAGTGGATCCTTTTCATTGTAAAAAAATCTATGCATACCCATAAGCCAAGCTGAACCTGTAATTTTCGTTACGACCGCTTCAATATTTTCAACATTTGTCGTATTTATGACACACCCTTTAAATAAAGAACCAACGATACTCTCATGAACAAACTCTTCATTAATCTCTATTTTTTGATTTGCGTATAATACAGCTAACTTTGCTGATGTTCCTGTACCACATGGAGAACGATCGATTCCTCCTGGCGGAACGACAACTGTATTTTTTACATGAGCACTTTCATGAGTAGGATCTGTATAAAATTCAACATGGGTTAATCCTCTAATAAACGAATGCTCTGGATGAATGATTTCAAATTTCTCATTAATCGTATTTCTTATAAGGATCGCTTTATCGATGATTGTAGATGCGTTTTCTGGTACTAACTCTAACCCTACCGATTTCGCATCGATAATGGCATAAAAATTCCCTCCATACGCAATATCAGACTCTACAGTTCCAATGTCTTCGACGTCTACAGTAATGTGTTTCAGTAAAAAAGCTGGTATGTTACAGAAAGAGACTTCTTTCGCTTTTCCATCTTGAACAAAAATATCCACTTCTACTAAGCCAGCTGGCGTGTCTAACTTTAACGAAGTAATCGGTTCAACTACCGGAATTAAACCTGATTCAATTAAAGCTGTACATACACCAATTGTATCGTGACCACACATCGGTAAATATCCACCTGTTTCTATGTAAATAACACCAATATCTGCTTCAGGATGACACGGATCTGTTAATAGTGCTCCTGACATTACATCATGACCACGCGGTTCATTCATTAACAATTTGCGAATCCAGTCATACTCCTTTTTCATATGTAACATCTTCTCTGCCATCGTCTCTCCTATTAACTTTGGAAGTCCGCTTATCAATGTCCTCGTTGGATTCCCGCCCGTATGTGTATCAATCGTCGTAAAGACTCTTTGTGACCTCATCCGTTTAACACCCTTTCTGTAAAACGACTCAAACGAAGTGGTTCAATTGGAATGATTGTTTCTTTTTCATTTAATAACTCTTCAATCACTTTTCCAGTAACCGCTGCAAGACTAATGCCATCCCCTTCATGCCCTGCTGCTATAAAGTAGTTCGGGATATGTTCCACACGTGAAATGATCGGCAAATGATCTTCTGTCCACGGGCGTAATCCGGCATAGGAACGAATCACCATCATATCCGCCATTTTTGGATAAAAACGTATCGCTCTGTTCGCAATACATTTAATAACCTCGTTGTTTATCTTCGTATGAAAACCTACAAACTCTCTACTACTACCAATTAAAAAATTTTGGCTTTCTGTCGGTTCAAACACAAGAGCTACCCCATATTTCTCAGTTAAAGCATCCACTTTTCGTTTTCCGCCAAATTTAGAAATTAAATAACCAAATTCCATTACTTTACGGCAACCAACGTGCTGTTGCCTTGAAGCTACAATAATATGCCCTTTTCTCGGTTCAATTGGGATATTTATATCCAACATTTCTCCGATTTTCGGAGCCCACACACCAGCTGCGTTCACCACTTGCTTCGCAGTAAACGTCCCGTTAGTTGTTTCTACAATAAAGGAACCGTTTATATCTCTTTTCATTTCTTTTACTTCCGTATGATTAAAAGCTTTCGTACCAAATTTCTTCGATTCTGCAAGAAGTGCAAAAGCAAGAAGATATGGATTTACAGTCGAATCTGTTGCGCATTCTAACCCGCCTAATAAATCATCTGCGAAAAATGGTGATTCTTCCCTTATATCTTTCCTATCAAGCATTCGAAACGGTAAGCCGGCTTCTTTTTGACGATTTACCCATTGCTGTGCTGCTTCCATCTCTTCATCCGACTCACATACGAGAATACTTCCTGGTGCCCTATATTCAAATGAGTGTTCTAACTCTTCGCTTAAACTAGTCACTAACTTTTGACTTACTAACGACATTTGACTATCGAATCCTGGGTCTTTATCAATAGCCAAAATATTCCCGTCACACCGTGAAGACGTCCCACTGACAAATTCTCCTTTTTCAATAATTGTTACGTCTCTTCCGTATTTTGATGTGTAATAAGCAATAGAACAGCCTATAATACCACCGCCTATTATTAAAACGTCACAGTGCCTCACGTAGCACCCCTCCCTTCTTTTTAATCCCTCACTTTCTTTATATGCAATTGACGTGCCAACTCTGCATATATACACTTTTTATAAATAATATTTTTATTTGTAAAAATATTTTAAATTTATCGTAAATAGGTGTATTATTTTTTTATCACTGTCAAAATTTTTATACATAATAGGAGGACAATATGGCATTCTCATTTCCCACAATAAAAGAATTTCTAAAAATTTTATCCATTGATCATACATACTGCTTGCAACATATTAAGCAAATTAACGAAAAGTATTATTACCGCCCTTCTACTACAGAAGAATATAACTGCGCAGTAATATATGAAGATGACTCATTCACCGCTTTAATTGACGCGTTTTCCAATGAAATAGTCGTTATCATAATGAACGAAAATAAGGAGCCTATATGCTGTATAACGACTCAGCAAATTATTCCGTTTCTTGTTAAGTCGTACAACGAACTGCAATCTTTTTATAAAGCCGTAATACAAACAACGGATTCCTCCGTTACAGTCATCGATGATAAAGAACGCGTTTGCACCTGGACAGATGGCGCCGAAAAGATCTTTTCAGTCAAGCATAATGAAATTATCGGGCAACCTATCACTCGTTTTTTTGACTATAAAGATTTGGAAATTTTGCAATCACTACATGACGGAAAAAGTATAATCGCTCAGTTCCATCAACCTCGTCCAGATTTGTTCGTATTAATTAACTCAAATCCAGTTTATTGTAACGGTGAAATTATAGGAGCAGTCGTTTCAGAAACTGACGTTACAAATCAAGTCGCATTAAATGAAAAACTATTCAATATGTCACATGAAATGCACCGTTTAGAACAAGAAGTAGCAAAGTATAAAGATGAATCAGATCCTTTTCTTGCGATGAATGGAAAGAGCCCTGTTATACAAAGAACAATACAATTAGCTAGAAAAGTTTGTTCGGTGAAATCAACCGTTTTAATACTCGGTGAAAGTGGTGTTGGAAAAGAAGTATTTGCGAAAGCAATTCATGAAGCTAGTGAGGCAGCGAAGGCACCTTTTATTTCAATTAACTGTGGTGCCATTCCAGAGGCGTTATTTGAAAGCGAATTATTCGGGTATGAGCGCGGGGCGTTTTCTGGTGCAAATAGTAAAGGTAAGAAAGGTAAAATAGAGCTCGCCCAAGGCGGCACATTATTTCTTGATGAAATTGGAGAAATGCCGCTAGATATGCAAGTGAAGCTTTTGCGCGTACTACAAGAACGAAAATATTACCGAGTTGGTGGAGAAAAAGAGATTCATATTGACTTTCGTATTATCGCTGCTACCAATCGTGATTTACAAGAAGAAATGAGAAAAGGCACGTTCCGAGAAGATTTATACTATCGCCTAAATGTAGTTAGTTTGCATATTCCACCGCTGCGCGAAAGACGCGAAGATATTATTGAATTAACCTATTCTTTCCTAAACAATTTTTCAATTAACTATAACAGACCCATTCGCGACTTACCTTCAAGCATTATGCATGAACTGCTTCATTACAATTGGCCAGGTAATATTCGCGAGCTCCGTAACGTTATTGAAAGACTTGTCGTATTTGCGACTGACGGTATTATAAAGCAAGAATATTTACCATTTCATACAACCGAAACTTTAGATAATCATGCGGCTCATTCCTTATTACTCAGCAACAATCATACAATCCTCTCTTTGCAAGAAGAGATGGAGGAACATGAGAAAAAAGTCATTGAGAGGGCTTTACGCATTTTAAATGGGAATAAATTAGAATGCGCAAAACAACTTGGTGTTACGAGAGCCACCTTATATAATCGTTTAAAAAAGCTTGGGTTACAATAAACCTCCCCTCCTCTATATTGGCATAGTTTTTGCATTATATAATTTGTGCAAATCGAACTAGAGGAGGAATACATATGACGAATAAAGATCACTTAATTGTTTGTCGATGTGAAGAAGTTACATACGGTCAACTTCAATCGACAATTGCTGATTATAAATGCTCGGCAAGAGAATTAAAACTAAGAACACGTGCTGGCATGGGGTTTTGCGGTGGCCGCACATGTAGAATGATGATAGATCGAATGATTGAAAATGCAAATCCAGGGGTAACTACAAATGATATTCCATTGAAATACCAACCACCGGTACGAGCAGTTACTTTTGGATCGGTAGGTGAAAGTAAATGAGTAGAATTACACATCACCCTATTTTAGGGAGTTTACATAATAGTAATCGCATCACTTTTCAATTTAACGGTCAACAATATGAAGCATATGAACATGAAACGATTGCAGCTGCTTTACTTGCGAACGGAATAAGAACATTAAGAGTGCATGAAGATAGCGGGACGCCACGAGGTATTTACTGTAATATTGGACATTGTTCTGAATGCCGCGTCACAGTAAACAATCAAGCAAACGTACGAGCATGCTTAACTGTTGTAGAAAACGGTATGGTTGTTATTAGTGGTAAACAACATCCAAATATCGTGAGAGAGATGGTGAAAAAGCGATGAACGATGTCATTATTATCGGTGCTGGCCCCGCGGGTTTATCAGCCTCTATCTCTTGTGCCCGTTTTGGACTAAAAGTACTTGTTATTGATGAATTTATGAAGCCTGGCGGAAGATTGTTAGGACAATTACATCAAGAACCTACTGGAGAATGGTGGAACGGGATAAAAGAATCCAAACGCCTTCACGAAGAAGCACAATCTCTTTCAGTTGATATTCGATGTGGCATTTCCGTCTATAATTTAGATAAAGATGAAAGTTCTTGGTTCGTCCATACGAATATCGGTACGTTAGAAGCACCTTTCGTTTTACTTGCTACTGGCGCTGCTGAGTACTCTATCCCTCTTCCTGGTTGGACACTTCCTGGGGTGATGTCAATTGGAGCAGCTCAAGTTATGACGAATGTACATCGTGTTCAAGTTGGGAAAAAAGGAATCATTATTGGTGCTAACATATTGTCATTTGCCATTTTGAATGAATTACAATTGGCAGGAATTAAAGTGGAACATATCGTACTTCCTGAAAAAAGTGAGTTAAGTCAACAGGCTGGTGAACCAGAAGAAGTTTTAAATTCTCTCTTACACGCTGCACACCTTGCCCCGTCACCTTTATTACGTATTGGTAGTCGATTGATGCAATATAATTGGGCGAAACAAGCTGGATTAAAGTTTTACCCTAATAACGGTATGAAAATAAACGGTACACCTCTTCATCTTCGAAAAGCAGCTCTTGAAATTATCGGGACAGATCAAGTTGAAGGTGTACGCATTGCTAATATTGATACGAAAGGAAACATCATCACTGGATCGGAACAAATATATGAGGCAGATTTCGTTTGTATTGCAGGTGGCTTATATCCTCTTGCTGAGCTAGCTGCTGTAGCTGGCTGTCCATTCCGTTACATTCCGGAATTAGGCGGGCACGTTCCTCTCCATTCTGAAACAATGGAAACCCCTCTTCCTGGTTTATTTGTAGCCGGTAATATAACTGGCATTGAAAGCGGGAAGATTGCTATGGCACAAGGAGCTGTTGCTGGATATTCAATCGTAAAACAAGCAAATAAAAACTCCCCTTCGGTGGAACAACAATTGCAACAAGCAATCCAACATGTACATGCCGTACGTCAACAAGCTGCCATTCAATTTAACCAAGGTGTTGATGTCGGTAGACGGAAAATGAATGAAATTTGGCGTGATTATTCCCTTGCATTTGCACATACTAAAAAGAGCTGTTGAGAATACTCTCAACAGCTCTTTTCGCTACTCATCTGAGTTATTAAATTTCGCTAATGCGTAAATGCCCTCTTCATCATCCAATTCAAGTTGTAATCTTGCCGCAAATGAATTGACGTTATATTCTCTGTCAAGTAATAAGCGTAGTGCTTCGATTAAGTTCGCTTGAATTAAAATTTGCTGGCGACCATTTACCTCTACTTCAGCAGAGAAACCATAGTCATCGTCGTACATAAGTTCAACTAAAACTTCTTCTGGACCAACTTGTCTTTTTTCAGCGATATATACGCAAAGGGCATTGATTAGTTCTTGTTCAGAAATTTTTATCGTTTCCATGCTACTTCATCTTCCTTTTTCTTACGTTGATCTTTGAAGTATTTAAATGCACGAATTGCTAACATTACGATACCAGCCATTACTAACATATTTACCATAAACGCTAATACAGAACCAAGAGCTCCCATATTTGCAAATAAGCTACCCATTAGTAAACCACCAAGACCACCTAGTAATAAACCTTTCATAAAGCTTCCTTTATTACTTTTTGGTGCTGTATTTGTTGCTTTTGTTTTTGAATCTGGAGTCGTTTTTTGCGAATTTACATTTGAGTCTTTTTTGTTTAAATCAACTTTTGACTTTTGACCTGAGCTTGGTGTAAATGACTTTTTACCAGATTTGTAACTCTTCGCTGCTGCGTGATCTACAAACATGAAGCTACTAGCTCCAAAGATAACCATGAATGCTGTCATGACTGCTACAAGTTTTTTCAACATATTATATCCATTCTCCTTTTATATAGATATATGTGAAATCTACCTTTCTAGTAAATTCAGAATGATAGATTTATTTTTAAAAACATTTTAAAGGTTCTTATGAACTTATTATATGAACTTTTGTCGAAATATGCAAGTGTTATTTACTTCCGACAGTTTGGTGACAAAGGAAAAATTAAGCAAAACAGAATTGACTTTAAATGAAACAAAACATATTATAGGTTCATAAGAACTTTTTATTATTTATGGAGGTGAAAAGATGGAAACATTTCATCTCACACGAAACGAAATGGCTACCCTTCTTCTATCGTTAAGAGGATGGAATACGAAAAAGCCTCTCGGTATTTTACAAGAAGCTTGGGCAAAGTCACATAAAAAAGATATTGAAAGCGGACAAAGCGTAACTGCTTTTATTACTACCGCACTTTCACCTATTTTTGAAAAACTGATAAAAATTGACGATACAGACGTCGGTTTCTCTTTAAATGAAATAGTCGCGCTTGGCAATCAGATCGAAAACACAAGTTTCTCTGTAACTGCCATGCAAAACTGGGTGAAACGAGATATAAAAGAAATGATTGGCTCTCCTCAAAAAGGAAAAAAATATTCAATTGAACAAGCAGCCTTACTATTCATTGTTGAAGATTTAAAAACAGCACTTGATTTTGAATCCATTCGTAAGCTATTACGCCTTATCGTAAATGACCCAGCCGATCGAAGTGATGACTTAATCAATCCTGTTCATTTATATGGAGCATACTCTTCTCTATTTGAAGAACTCAATCAAGGGAATTGCTTACAATTAAATGCAACAGATACAATCCATACAATTGAAAACATCGTAAAAGAAAGAGCTGATAAAATTGCAAGCAAGTTCGATCAGGTTAATAACGAGCAACGTGAAGCAATCCGTAACGCCATAATTATCGCCACACTTTCTGTACATACCGCTTATGTACAAATGTTAGCGAAACGTTACGTAACAGCAACTTTATTTTTACAGAACTTAGATGTGAAGCCTTAAAAAATAGGAGCAGAAATGCTTCTATTTTTTTTATAACGAAAACAAGCATCAACCTGTTACATACTTAGAACAGGTTGATGCTTATTTCTCTATGTATTAATTATAAAAAACCATAATCGCCTATTATATTTCGAACAACTTTTCTCGATAGATTTAACGCCTTCATCTTCGTAACTCTTTATAAATTTCGATTTGAGCTTTTGAGCTATTAGCAAAACTTAACCAATCCTGTCTCACATTACTAATGTTTTCAGTTACCAAAAGTTCAACGATATCTAAATGTGAAACATTCGTTGTTATCGGTTTATTTATACCATTAACTTTAGCACCTGACATATATTTAGCAATCTCAGGGTTTAATGCGAAAGCAAAATCAATTACAGTTGAACCTTGCGATAAGTTCACGGAATCTAACTTAGGAGTAAATGCTACAATGTTATCTTGAAATAGTTCATATGAAACTAAATCATAAAATTCAATCGCATCTTGAGTTACTAGATCATTTGTCTTAATAAAATGATCCATCAATTTATGAATTATATTTTGCATATCCTTATCAGTTATACTTTTTGTAAGAATATGAAATACCCCTTTATATCGTCTCTCCTGATTTATTTTTATTTCAATCCATATCACTATTTCATGGTTATCGATTACCACTTTGGTCTTTAAGTATTTGTTTAACACATCACTTTCAATTGCTATATTATCTTCAAATTGATATGGAATTGGTTGGTATAGTTGATGTATAACTCCTAATATTTTATAACAGTCTAAATTATTTGAGGCCGTGATAATTATTTTTGACACCGCTGTAATGTCTTGAATTTCTTGGAGACGAGAATAGGCTGTATAAATAGGGCTTACTTCATAGTTAACTTCAAATATTAAAGATGAATTTAGAAAATTATTTATATCTTGCATGATATTTTGAGACAAACCGTCTAATAACTTAACATAATTTTGTAAAAGAATTTTCATTCCCTTATATTTAGAATGGTTAAGATAATAAAAACCTAAATCTTCTAACTCGTGTTGAATATGTAATAGCCCTAGTCTTTTACAAATCGGAGCGAAAATTTTGAGTGTTTCATTTGCATAAGGAACTTGTTTCTTTACAGCTTTCACCTGTAAAGTTCTCATGTTATGTAGACGATCTATCACTTTTATAATAGCTACTCTTATATCTCCTTGCGTAGCTAACAATAATTTCTTTAAATTCACTGCTTCATACTCTTCTTTATTAGGGGTTTGTTTTTTATCAATTTTAGTTAACCCTTCTACAATATCAGCCACTTTTTTACCGAATATATCACGTATATACTCAATTGTATAATCTGTATCCTCCACCACATCATGTAATAATGCTGCAACTAAAGTTATTATATCTGCCTTACAATCTAACAAAATTTCTGTAACTGCAAATGGATGAGTAATATACGGCTCACCCGAAACGCGAAATTGTCCTTCATGCGCTTTCTCGGAAACTAATATAGCTTTATGTAATTGTTCTAATTCTGCTTTATGTAGATATGAGGCTTTTTCTAATAATGTTTTTTTCATATTTTCACCTTCATCACGTTAATTTTCTATAAAAATTTTATTACCATTATAATTCGTTATTTGAAAGTGAAGTACCTGTCTAGGTGATAAGGGAATTTCTAAATCAACTCAAATTGAATACGCACATTTTTTTGTAGGTAACCTTACTATTTCTCGAATAAAAGGTGATTTTTCTATAATATCCTCTAACTCTCCCTTACTATAAACATAAATACCACCTACATATGAACTGTAAGCTTTTTTTTCAGTGATTACGACTAAGCTGCTATTTCCCTTATTAAAATCACCCTCTATTCCTTTTTCAAATGCTAAACTTTTAGTTGCCGAAAAATATAGCTGAATTAATGTTGCTATTTCTACGTCTTTTGATTTTTCAAAACACTTTAATTCATTGAAAATTATTCTATCATGTAATGGAAGAAAATCCTCTACTTCTAAATTCTCTCTTTCATAAAAGAAGTTTTGAAGCTCAGGAGTATAGAAAGAAAGATTTTTCTCTTCTATCTTTTTAAAAATCTTTTGCAACAATAAATCTTTTCCTATTACAAACGGATGACCAAAGCCATTATTATAAAGTCCTTCTTTCATTTTCATTAGTTGTTCAATCAAAGGGATTCCCGATTCTTCAATGACAAGTTTACCGTTTATAAAACGCATACTAGCTATCAGTTCTTCTATCTGTAATCCACCTATCTCAAGCGATGAATAATATAAATCCCTATTCCAAAAATCTAATTGATCCATTCCTAATGAATTAAACAAGAGCTCATCTATAATCGGAAAAACACCATCTTCTGTTAAAGCTTTCGTTACATCATCTAATAATCCGGCGGTCTGATTTAAAATCGTTCGTATTTCTTCATCCTCTTGAATGATTCGTATAGTCCACTCACCATGATCTTCACCTGATATTTGTTGAAAACAATGCGAATATGGGCCATGGCCAACATCGTGTAGAAGTGCTACAACAGATAATAATTCCCTCTCATATTCTGATAAACGAATATCACCAATATCCGTAAGATGTTCTATCACTTTATTTACAAGTACATATACACCTATTGAATGTTCTTTCCTCGTATGTATTGCGTTTTCGTGTAAAAAATATGTATGTCCTTGTTGTTTAATATACGCCAATCTTTGAAATGCTTTTGTATCTATCAATCGAAGGATATGTCTATCACAAATAGTAATTGTTCCATAAATCGGATCATTAAATTGCATGTATTCTCCTCCTGTTTTTATAAATTAAAAATCTATATAATTATACTTAATTTTCAGTTTATTATCATTAATATATGAGAAATTTTTAATAATCTTTTCATTATCTCTTCATGAAAACGGAACTTACATACTTTATGATAATACTTATAAGAGACATAAAAGAATTGAAATAGCAATCCCCTATACAAATAAGGTATAATCTACACATAGTGAATCTTTTATGTTATTAAGTATAAGGTTCACCTATTCAAAAATACATAAACTAGAAGGTGCAACAATGGTAAGTAGTTTTATTCATTCAGTATTAACGTTTTTTGAAGGATTAGGTTATTGGGGCATTATGCTTGGACTTATGATTGAGATTATCCCAAGTGAGATTGTCCTTGCTTATGCGGGATTCCTAGTATTCAATGGTAGTATCTCATTTGTAGGTGCAGTTGTATTTGGTACAATTGGCGGCGTTATTGCTCAAATTTTTATTTATTGGCTTGGACGATACGGTGGACGACCTATATTAGAACGCTACGGAAAATATATTTTCATTCATAAAAAACATATAGATGCTGCAGAAGATTGGTTTAATCGTTACGGAACTGGCGTCATTTTTACAGCACGCTTCATTCCAGTAGTGCGTCATGCGATCTCAATTCCTGCTGGTATTACAAAAATGTCATTCCTACGTTTCACTACGTTAACAGCACTTGCAATCATCCCTTGGTCTATCATTTTCATTTATTTAGGTGAAAAACTAGGTGAGAATTGGGAAAATATTAACGATGTTGCTGGACCATATGTGAAATCATTCGCAATTGGTGGCGTCATACTTATTCTTTTATACTTCGTTATAAAAAAATGGACAAAAAAGCGTAAAAATCTTGCGTAAAAATATAATAAAAACCGCTATACATTTTATTACAAATGTTAGCGGTTTTTATTATAGGCTTGATTTTGTATTAGAAATTGTATTATTTCTTCTTTGTGCTTTAAGTCATGTTGAATGAGTGATGAAAAGTAATGATTTAATTTCACTTTTTTAGTGCCAAATTGGTAGACATTATAAAAATATTTGGTGGGAATTCGCTCAATTTCATCCACTAACTGTTTACGAGTAACACTGAATTGATTTAATAGTCCTTCTTTTGAAATACCAGATCTCGCATATTTAATTGCTCCCTTATTTATTTCCTCAACATCTATTGGAACATTTGGTACAGATTGTCCACTTATAAAGTATGGAATTCTATGCTTTATTAAAAACGTATCCCAAACGATAAAATGTGAAATCACATCTGCAATTCCCCACGAACCATTTTTAAATGATCGAAGCCACATATCATCACTTAATCCCTTCAATGTTTGACACCATTCTATTAAATTTAATTTTTCTTCCAAAATATTCTCTTTCTTCATTATTCAATCCTTTCTCGCACTTATAATTCATTCATATTAATATCTTCTAGAAATTGTATAAAAAGCCTCCATAATTATGTGGATAAGCTACAATTCACTCATTCATTTCGTATATTATCTCAAAAAGGAGTGATTCCCCTATGCATTGGCAACAAAAAATACAATACTTAATCGGACGCCCTATCGGTATTTCCTTCATTAATGGGCAAGGAACCTCTGGTGTATTATGTTCAGCACATGATGGTCAATTGTATGTATATGAATACCTTTATCAAGCGCAGTTCGCAATGAAACATTATGATTTTAGACAAATTCAAGATATACACGCCTTTCCGAATTGCCCACATCAAAATACTCTATACTAAAAAAAGAACAGCTTATAGCTGTTCCTTTTTATCTACACTTATTTCTCTGTATAAAAGTTTTGCACTGCTTCATCAAAGTAAATCCAGCCTTTCCAACCTAAATGAATTGTATCTTTTAAGAAATACTTATCATATTCATGGCCAGAGAAATCCACTACTGGGTATCCTGCTTTCTCAACTTGTTCCCTAACTTTTTTATAATACACTTCACGGCGCTCTTTAGGGAAACCAGCGTAATCATACCATGGTCCGTTTACAGGTACAGAAATAAAGAGCGGCTTGACATTTTTCTCTTTAAAAATATTTAAAACAATTTGTAAGTCATCATATTCTGGTGATTCTTCATACGATTCATTTGCTCTAAAGTTTTTTAAACCTTTTAACTTTTTCTTCAAATTATGTTTATAGTAATATGGATTTTCAATTCCGAATGTGTTTGTAGTAGATTCCGCTTTCCCTTCTTCTTCCGCATGTTTACGTGCATCTACCCAAGAAATTGAACGTAGTCCCACATTTGTTTTTTCTTTCATCGGCTCAATCTTAAATATAGAGTTAAATAAATCTCTATGATCTAAAATATTTCGATGCATATAAGCAAGTGGTTTAACTAAGCCCGCTTTTACGTTATGTTTCGTATCATTATATACAATACCTTCTAAGGAATTTTTTAATATATCATCTTCTTGAACAACTTTATAATCTAAAAGTCGTTTCGCAATTTGCTTCTTCATTTCTACATTTATTTTATCATTAAAAATAAAATGATATGCTTGTTGTTTGGAGAAATTGTTCGTAAAATCCCCTTGGGAAACCCCAGTCTTTGTAAACCATTGTGGCGATAAAACAAAGACTACTTTTTTACCTTCTAACTCATCCATAGTAGACGTCATATTTAATATATGAGCTAAACTTTGTGTACCGCCAATTCCGATTAAATATGGCGTAAAACCTGCAGGATTCACTTTAAAGTAATTAGATGGATGATATGCATCCATTCGTAAAAATTCAGATGAACCGTACATCGGTAAATACTGCGAATTCTCTAACATTTTCTGTTGCAAGAATACACTTTGTAATTTTTCTTTTTGTAAAGAAGTTGCCGCATCTTCTACCTTCTTATCACTAATCAGTGATACTAAACTTTTCGATGGGATGAGTATGATAATAAAAAACAGCACACACGCTAAAATTATGGGACCAAAGGCATGCTTCATTTTCATTTTTTATTCCTCTTCCTATCGCAATTAAATTGTAACCCTTGTCTTTGACACGTCATCATTTCTCTCCTTTTTCTCTATACATGTTCCATTCTATTTATCTATTATATACATGTATGTATTTCTTTCCTTGTTCTATTAAGACCTATATATAGCGCAAGAAAATGTTTCCATAGAAACACGTTAATTATACAAGATTCTACATACATTTCACACTGAAATTTTAGTAATAATTTTATTTTTTAACAATGAAAAAACATATGAAATGTCTAGAATTCTTCGGATGATGTATTGAGTTCAAAATATGATAATAAGCGCCCGCTATAATCAACTTCATGAGTATATATAAACCCTAGGTTTCGTAAAAGTTTTTTCGAGTTCTCATTTGCTACTTTTACTCTAGCAATTATTCTTTTTACATTCATCATCTCTTTTGCATATTGAATGGAAGCCTTTGCTGCTTCTGACGCATATCCATTTCCCCAATATTCCGGATCAAGTAAATACATAATTTCTATTTCACCTGTTTCATCTATTTTTCTTAAACCACAATGTCCTAAAAGCTCTCCTGTATTTCTATTAACTAACAACCATACCCCGAAACCATACTGTTCCCAATGTGATATTAGTTGCATAATATAGTCCTTTACTTCTTCCTTTGACATTCCCTTTGATTTAGCAAGCCATTTGCCAACAGCCTCTTCTTTTACTATGCTATAAAATTGATTAATATCTTCTATAATGGGCTTTCTCATGAATAACCTTTTTGTATGTATTACTTTCTTTTCTTCAAACATAAAACTTCATTCCCCTCCAAAATTTTATACAGACTAGTAAATTATACCATGTACTATTTACCCGACTTTAATTAAAAAACAGACTACCACACACGTGGAGTCTGTTTTCTCATCCTTTATTTTTGTACATCTGCCCACTTTAAACTTGTTGCTGGTCCAAATTGATGTACGTATAAATCTTTCACATATGGCTTTTGTAAGTAAGATAATCCACGCTGGAATACTGGAGCAATTACCGCATCATCCAGCAACATCTTTTCAGCATCTTGCAATGCTTTCCAACGAGTTTTTTCATCATTACCTAATTCTGTTTTAATCTTCTTAATTAACGCATCATATTCTGGATTTGCATATTCAGTATTGTTCACACTGCTTCCAGAAAGGAATACTTCTAAATATGTCATTGGATCTGGATAATCTGGCAGCCAACGTGATAATGACATTTCATATTCTTTCTTCTTCTCTAGCGCTAGCTTTTGCGTATGTGGCTGTAATTTTACATTTACCTTTAAGCCTGGTAAGTTTTTCTCTAGCTGTTCTTTAATGTATTCTCCTACTTTCTTAAAGTTTTCTAAATCATAGTTTAATAACTCAAGCGTTACTTCATTTATACCAGTCTCTTGCTTCGCCTTTTCCCAATATTCTTTCGCCTGTTTTACATCCGTTTTATTAAACTCACCTGCTGTACTTCTAAAATCTTTGTTATCTGGACCTTTTAAAAATCCTTTTGGCACGTAATAGTTTGCAGCAACCGAACCATCATTTAAAAACGAAGTCGCAAGTCCTTTCTTATCAAACACTGTACTTAGTGCAAGACGTGCATTTTTATTTTTAAGAATCGGCACATTTTCATTAAATCGGAAGAAGTACATAACTGGATCTGTATATTGTTTTAGCTCTTTATTATTTTTATATTTATCTACGAATTCTGTAGAAATGACAGCTCTATCAACTTTATCTGTTTCATATAAATTTACCGCAGTTGAAATTTCTTTAACAATTTGATAGTTTACTTCATCTAACTTCACTTCTTTTTTATCCCAATACTTATCGTTTTTCTTCATTGTAAAGCTCGCTTCATGCTTCCAATCAGATAGTGTAAAAGGCCCATTATATACCGTTTTATTTGCTTCTAATCCGTATTTATCACCTTGTTCTTTCGCATATTTTTCGTTAATTGGATAGAATGATGGTAAAATAAGTAATTTCGTAAAATACGGTACAGGATGTTCCAACTCTACAACGAACGTTTTATCATCCTTCGCTTTTACTCCTAATTCCTCTAACCCTAGTTGTTTCTTATTTATTTTCTCCGCATTTTTCACATCGTACGCAATGTATGCATATTGAGAAGCAGTATCCGGATTAATAAGCTGCTTCCAAGCATATACGTAATCTTGCGCTGTTACTGGATCTCCGTTAGACCATTTCGCATCACGTAAGTGGAATGTATATGTTTTTCCATCTTTGCTCACTTCATATTTTTGTGCTCCAGCTTCAATCACTTCATCATTTTTCGATAAGCGGAATAATCCTTCCATTACGTTATTTAAAACGTTAAATGATACTGCATCTGTTACTTTCCCTGAATGTAATGACGGAATTTCACCCGTTTCTAGTAACTGTAATACTTTTTTCTCATCTTTCGGCTTTGTCGCTGTTTTTTCTTTTGCGCAGCCAACTAAAATTGAAGAAACTAATAGAGTACTAACTAATGAGTAACGAACAACTTTTTTCATTTGAAAACCTCCCTCTATTTTTTAAGGTAAGTAACGACGCGCACCAGCGTATTCTTCTATATATCCTGGTGTATTTAGTGGTATAATCTCTACCGATCTTTCAGCTCTTGGTGAGTGAATCATATTTCCGTCACCAATATACATAGCAACGTGATGAACACTACCTTTCCCTTGATCATGTGCGAAGAAAATTAAATCTCCTTTTTGTAAATGTTCTTTATCCACTGCAACTCCATTTCTCGATTGCGGTCCAGAATCTCGCGGAATGGTAATACCGTGCGATTTATAAATTGTATGTGTAAATCCAGAGCAATCAAATCCGAAGCCACTTGTACCAGCCCATATATACGGTAATCCTAAAAACATTTTCCCTGTGTTTATTAAATCATCGGCTGCCGGAGTTGGAATATCATTTTGAGAACGATAAACCGTTCCATCATTTTTTCGTAGCCAAGCTTTCTGTCCATTTGGTAACAACACGCGATATGAAATTGTATCTTCACTTAGTAGCGGCAGTCGCGTATTATAGCTCACTTCAAGCGATTTATGTTTTTCAGAAGGATTTATATATAAAATTGCTGTCGGTTTCGTTACTAATACGAAAGGTTCATTTGTTTTATCTGCAAATTCTTGATTATAAGTTAACTGTTTTTCAGGCATCCACCCTGGGTAACCTTCCTCATTTCGTGGTGTTGGCTGACCATGGACTAACACTTTCACCCAATCCCCTTTTTTATCAACAACCGTTACTTCTTGACCTAATAGCGCTTGCGTTTCTAATTTATTTGCGTTTGTTAACCAAAGTTTTTCATCAAGTGTCATCGATTTCGTCCACTTCCACAAATCAACTGGATTTGTAGCGCTTGGTACATCAATTGGCCGTAATGAATCAGGTGCAGTCCAAAGTGTTGCGGCAGACACATCGATAAACGCCTTACTATCTTTCTTCTCTTCAGCATGTGCTGATGTAAACGATGAAAATATAAATAAAGTTGTTAAAAATGCAGTTCCTACTTTTTTCATACATATCCCCCTTAAAAGATAGTTTACTAGTCTCTTCTCCTAAGATTTACTATTCACTGTCGATTGAAGGTTTACCTTTGAGCCAGAATAAGTCATTCCTTCTGGTTCTTCCATTAACCAAAGCGGTGCATCAAGATCGAAGTAATGAATATTAGGATGGGCAGCTGCTAAATGGGCTACAGCACTAACAGAAAGTGAGGATTCCATCATACTTCCGACCATACATTTTACACCAGCTGTTTCTGCGATATCAGCAATACGCCACGCTTCACGTATACCACCGCATTTCATTAATTTAATATTGAGCAAGTCTGCATATCCTCCTTGAACGATTTTCAATGCATCACCCGCTGAAAATATGCTTTCATCTGCCATAATAGGCGTTTGTACATGATCTTTGACGTACTTTAAACCATCCAAATCTTTCGCATGAACAGGTTGTTCAATAAATTCAATATTTAAATGACGATTTTCCATCTCTTTAATGATAGAAACTGCCTCTTTTGGATTCCAACCTTGATTTGCATCTAATCGTAACGTCGTATTTTTTGGTACGCTATTTCGAATCGCTTCAATACGTTCTAAATCTAAAGGGGCAGATTTCCCCACTTTAATTTTCAAAGTTTGAAATCCTTTTTCTACATGTTGCTTTGCCTCTTTCGCCATAATGAACGGTTCATCTACACTTACAGTAATATCTGTGTGAATTTCTTTTTTTCCACCTAATAATGCGTAAAGTGGAACGTTATGATATTGACAATACACATCATATAAAGCCATATCTACCGCCGCTTTTGCACTTGGATTTCCAATACAACTCATTTGAATGTGCTGTAGTAACTGCTGAAACTGAGTAATATCTTGACCAATTAAACTTGAACGCATCGGACCTAAAATTGCTTCTTCAATCCCACTAGCGAAATCCCCCGTAATAACTGGTGTTGCAGCTGCAGCACCCTTACCAACAATTCCTTCATCTGTATGAATATATACGTCTATACTTTCTATTTCGGTTACAGTACGAAGCGCCGTTTTAAACGGTGTATGCAGATTTACACGTCTACGATTTACTTTTACATCAGTAATTTTCATTTTGTTCATCCTTTCGTTTTCTCGCAAAATAGAACCTTAATTCTCAATGATTTTGGAGCAATACATCTCCTCTTTTGCCTACTTTTCATGTGGAAGGTTAATGGGAAATAAAAAAATCCAGCCATAAGAAGATTCTTACGGCTGGATTTTGTCTATGAATGTGTAGACAAAGCAGCGATTTGATTATATTTTTTCTGTGCATCTTTTAATGCTACAAGTAGTGCTTTTTGAGACGAACCGAAATAACGATCTTTTATTTCCATTACTAATTCTGGGTCATTAATATTTTTATGTAGAAATAAATATTTAACGAATTGAGATGTTAATGCAATTGTCGCTGAGCAATCTGCATCTACAATTTCCCCAGTCTCCTTAACAAGTACAAACGCTACAAAATAGCTTTTAAACTTTTCGGTAATGGGATTATTTTGAGGTGCTTTCGCATCCCCTACGACATAAATTGTATTTGAAGCGTACACAGCTCTCTTCCTTTCTAATACGGGATAACGGTTTTCTTAATAGTCGTATGAGTGATAAACTCAACATGGATTAAAAAATGTATCCGCTTACCTTGTATTATAATACAATTGACAGAATTTTAACAACATTTATTTTCGTATATATTCCATAAGTACAAAAACAGCTCGAGCTCTTCATTTTTACAATATGTAATTGTTTCTTGTACCATGACATCATACATGAAAAAACAGCTAGCTATTGCTAACTGTTCTATTACACTACTTAGGCAACACAAATATAGTTTCATTTGATTTAGAAAATTGATATTCTTTTCTCGCAAACTTTAAAATTTCTTCTTCATCGTCTGTTAAATTTTCTATGTTAGTCTTTAAAGAAGCCTTATCTTTCTTTAAAGAAAGCAATTGTTTTTTTTGGTTCGTTATTGTATCTTTTTTTTCTACAATTATTTCTTGTTGTTTCGTTAAAATAAATTGAACGTACAAAGTAGCCGCCGCAATAAATATAAACATGAATATAAATCGCCTTAGTTTTTTCTTATTAATTGCTCGATTCTCATTAGACTGTGATAGTTGTTCTTGTATATTAGGAACATTTATTCGCTTGAGTTTCCTCATTATGAAATCCCCCTAACACATATATTTTCACTACCATCGGCATGATTTCTTATTAACTTTAATTCTATTCTTATAAAATAAGCTCCTTCACAAAAATATCTCACTAATTAACCAATTAAAGATAGCATTCGACGACATTTCCATATTTATATTGCACTTTTTTATGTATACTGGCATAAAATAGTAGTTTCTGTTATTCTTTTTCTACTATTGTAGAAGAGTTTTTTTACATACAAATTTCTCCTTGTTTTAACATGATTACAAGGAGAAAAGAAATGCATTGTCGTATATTTGGTAAAACCTGAATGACTATTTAAGAGCTTAAGTTTAGAGCATAGATTATACCTATATACACTTAAAATAAGAAAAAAGCCCAATTTGGGCTTTTTTAATTTTGTAAATCAATATCATATTCCATACTTTTTGCCGTATCCTCAGCAACCTCCACACCTAACAAATTTTTCACAATATGAAATGACATGTTAATACCAGCTGAAATACCTGCCGATGTAATGATGTGCCCTTCATCTACAAATTTCACATTCTCCATTACTTCTACATTCGGAAAATCTTTTTTGAACGTTTGAATACTAGCCCAGTGCGTTGTGGCTTTTAAGCCATCCAGTAAACCGGCTTTCGCAAGTAATAACGCTCCAGTACAAACTGAAGTCATTAGTTTTACTTCTTTCATTTGCTGACGAATCCAATTGATTATAATATCATTTTGCACTTCATTTTCCCGAACGCCTTTACCACCTGGAATAAGTAAAATATCAACTGGTGGTAAATCTTCAATACTATAATCCGGCTGTACCTTTAATCCGTTTCTTGCTGTAATCATTTCTCCATTTTGACTAACTGTATAAACAGTAAATGGTTTTTCTTCATCCGCTTCGGTTACAGAAAAAACTTCAAATGGCCCTGCAAAGTCTAACACTTCTACATCATCAAATAAAAATACACCTATACTCCATTTATTCATCATATGTTCACTTCCTGATGCAAATAATGTAAAAGGTGCTCATGTCCTTTTTCTAATGCAATATCATAGGCTGTTTTTCCATCATTTTTCTCAATCATCTTATTAGCTCCATTTTTAAGAAGCAATACGATAATTTCTTCATTCCCTAATAATGCTGCTTCGTGGAGACCCGTCCAACCACCACTTTGTATAACATTTACATCTGATCCTTTTTCAATTAAGAAAGCAACAAGCTCAATTTGCTTATTCGTTATTGCCGCTTGTAAAGGTGTATTTTCGTTTTCGTTCTTTGCTCTAATATGTATATCTGCACCACTTTCTAAAAGAAAACTCGCTATCTCTTTTTGTCCAAAATAAGCCGCTAAATGAAGTAGCGTCCACCCATCTTCACTAAATTCATTAACTGCACTTGGATTCGTCTTTATAAACTCCACCACTTTTTCCTTATTACCACTTATAACAGCTTGTGTTATTGATTGTAAAATCTCCATAATAATCTCCCATCATTCAAAATATTTACTTACACTCTTCTATATGTTCTATTGATTATTATATTTTCCTCTTAAAATAACAGTTTACATAACAATATTATCTATCGTATTCCTATCTTTTGTTTTAAATATTAAAATATTCCGTTAAAATACCAATAATCATGTTTTATAAGGAGGAGAAATTATGTTACAAGTAATGCCTTTAAATAGTGAAGACTATAATTTAATTACAGCTGCTGAAAAAGTAATCGAAAAAAACTATAAATATGGTCGTCATCATATCGGTTCAGCTGTACGAACTAAAACGGGTAATATTTATGCAGCAGTGCATGTTGAAGCAAATATTGGAAGAATAACAGTATGTGGTGAAGCCATGGCAATAGGAAAATCTATTTCCGAAGGTGATCATGAATTTGATACCATTGTAGCAGTTGCACACCCACACCCTCATGAAGATATAGAAAAATGTTGGGTTGTTGCTCCATGTGGGATGTGTCGAGAATTAATAAGTGATTACGGAAAAAATACGAATGTTATACTCTCTTATAATGGTGAACTTGTAAAATGTAACGTAATGGAATTATTACCTGAAAAGTATACAAGTGAAGTAGAATAATCATTCCTGTTTTCCATTCATTAAATAATATTATTCCAATAAAAAACAATCCATTTTAAAAACGGATTGTTTTTTTATTTCTGTTTTTTGCAGTTTATTTTATTTTTCTATTTTCAATACTGATAGAATTACATTAATAAAAATGAAATTCAAATACGCAATCGAGCCTCGCCCTGTATTTTTCATTTGAAAACCAAAATAGAATTTACCCTTACATTCAAAAAAACATTAATATAAGATCTCTAAAATGAGGGATCTTATCATACCAATCTATAACAATTCTGTCTTCTTCCCTTGCCTGTTTCCTTTAGTACATATGATTTTAAAACTAGTGCTGTTAATGAATCCGTTAATGTTTTATATGATAAATTAGATAATGCTAATAGATCGTTCGTATATAACATTCTATGCTTCTCTAATAATAATAGTACTAATCGTTCAGACGGTTTTAATGCCTCATCACTTTCTAGTATAAAGTCGATATTTTTCATTTCTCTAATTATTACTCCTTAAATAAAAAAATACTTACACAACTAATTTAATATAAAAATAATACACAACAAAATCTGAAATATATTAAAATAACATTGTTTTAAAACACTATTATACTATAACATAGAAAAAGCATTTCCCGAAATAGGAAATGCTTTTTCTATATTACTTATAGGTTTCTTCTCAATTAACTCCTTAAATATTTCTTGCGATATGCGGCTTACTGTAATGACTTGTTCCACCGCCACCTACTACTACTTTACCGCCTTTTTCAAAAATTAATAATTTACTTGAACCATCTGCAAGAAGTACTGTTACTTCAGCATTGTTACTTGTTGCTACATAAATTACATAACCACTTTTTGATATACACGTTTCCCAATTCGCATCAAATTCTGATCTTACTACACGATTTGAATACACTTGATTCTCAATTCTATCTTGTTCTACGTTCTCCAAATTTATCCCCCTACTTCTCCAAAATAACATTTATAGAAAAATAACAGTTCTATTTAAAATAGTGACTGTCTCTAATATAAATATCATATGTAGTTAATAGAAAGATGCTTGGACGATAAAAACGAAATAGCATGTAAATAATATACGATTAAAACAAGGCAATCGATATTATGTCGATCGCCTTGTTTTCTTAGGTAGTTCTTCATTTTTCTTTTCGTACGGCTTCAAAAGTAAACATTTGATTAGCATTTGACGGTTCATTTTCATAAACATAATCAGCAGAACAAGCAATGTTAGAGAAACCTATACTTTCTAACAGAAGTTTAAACTCTTCTATTCCATACCAGCGCATCGCAAAGCGTTGTAGTTCTGTTTGTACTAACTGTCCTTTACTCCATTTTTCATATTTTAAATATGATAGAGTAACTTGGTTCAGCCAATCTATTTCAATTGATTTATTTTCTAATGTAATTCCGTCTCCGCTCGGTAAAGAAAAAGTCGATGTATGAATCTCCCCAGTCTTCCAATCATGTGGAAGCATAATATCTACGATTAATCGCCCGCCTGGATTAAGATGTTCATAAAAACATTTTAATGCATTTATAGAATCTGTACGATTTTCAATTAAACAAAAAGATCCAGTAGGAATGATAATTGCCTCATATTTATGTGGCAGTGAAAATTGTTGTAAACTTCCTTCATATAAATTAGGATGTAATCCTCTCTCTTTACACCGTATATGGCAAGAATCTAGCATTTCAGGTGAATAATCTATCCCATCTACTGTAAAACCAGCTTCAAGAAGTGGGATAATGACACGCCCTGATCCTACTGCCGCTTCGAGAATTCTTCCGGTGCAATTTTTTAAACGTTCTTCGTAATACTCAATATCACCATTTAAAGAATAACCGACAGGCTTTGTGAAATCATAAAGTTCCGTGCAAAGTGTACTATAAAAACTAAACATTTATTTTCTCCTCCGTTTTTTACGTACGGAAGATTTTCTTTCAATTAATCTTCCTGTACCTTTACTTTTAATGAAAATTCGAAAGAGCTGACTGTCATAATATATCACTCGCTTTCCATACAATATAATCATATTATATAACATTTCCTTGTGAATGAAAATTCAGAATTTTACCAAGAGGAGCCTATGATGAATTCATTCATTATATTTTTTTTACTTCTTATTGCTTTTAATGCCGTAATTTTCTTTATTGCAAAGAAGTATAGACGAATATGGAAAATTACAAGTGGCATTTTCATTCTTTCTTCCCCCATCGTTTTCTTTGCCACTTTGCATGTAATTGGTGAAAAAGTAGGAGATGGATTCGCTGGAGGTTTTGCTGGGCTTACATTTAGTGGCCTATTGATCATAAATGCAATTTTTTTATTTATTGTAAGCCTTTTTGTATCTACCAATAAAAAGTGAAAGGCAGAAACGTTGATTTTATAACGTTTCTGCCTTTTCAATTTCATGTGATCTTATTTCACAATTGGTAATGTCACTTCACTTAATTTTACTGTTAACTTTGTTCCCGCTTTCGGTCTAATTGTATAATCATAGTCGCTAGCAATTAAAACGACCCCTATTTGATGCCCAGCTTTAAAGACATAATCATCTGGCTGCATGTCCCATGTAAATGTATAATCTTTGCCCGGTTGAATCGCTGTTGAAGTTTCTATACTCTTTAAGTTTTGTGGATCCATCCAGCCTCGTGTTACGATTTCCGGCTTCGTTCCTCCATAGTCAACAAGTAATGCTGTTAAATTTGATACAGATCGATCAATATTTCCTGTAATTGAAATCTTTGGTGTGCCACTTATGCGCATATCTTTTTGCAGTACAGGCATTGTATACACTAATCGATTGGCTACTTCTAATTCTGGGCTTGCTATTAATTGATTTGATTTCATTTTTGCATCATCTGCGAATGAGAAAACTTTATTTGCAGAGCCCATACTTAATGGTAAATTAACTGCTTTGTTACTTAAATACATACGAACTTTGGACGGCACCGCTGATGGATCTGGCCAGTTTTTTAATTTTTCCCAAGTTTTATTTTCACGTTGTACATCAACCATTGGTTCATTCATAATCCCATTTTCAATTCCATACAGCCAGTAATCGAACCATTTATTTTGTGTTCTTTGCCAGTCATTCGTTGATGTTCCACCGTGTCCACCTTGATGTAACCACATTTTACGAGGGACATCATTCTCTCCAAGTGCTTCCCACCATTGCGCAAACTGCTTCGTCTTTACATTCCAATCATTTAAACCATGAACAACAAATACACTCGCTTTTACGTTTTTAGCATCTTTTACATAATTACGTTTGTCCCAAAAATTATTATAATTACCAGTTTTCCGGTCCTGTCCTGCTGTTAACTCTTTTATTACTTGTCCACAAACTTCAGGATTTTCTCTTGTTAGTACTGCTTCTGCCATATTATCTGTATCTTCTCCTTGGTATCCACCTGGCGCAATGACTGCACCATTTGCACGATAATAATCATACCAACTACTAATCGCTGCAATTGGTATAATTGTTTTTAACCCTTCAACGCCTGTCGTTGCAACAGCATTCGGTAACGTACCATTATAAGAGACTCCAGTCATACCTACATTTCCTGTTGACCAATCGGCTTTAACTTCCTCACCATTTTCTGTATATGCTTTCGCACGTCCATTTACCCAATCAATGACAGATTTCGTCCCTAATATTTCTTGTTCGTCCCCAGTAGTCGGACATCCATCTGATTTTCCAGTTCCAATACTTTCACCTAAAATGACTGCATAGCCTCTTGGTACATAATAATTTCCGTATGAACCAAGATTAACAGCTCCATACGGTTTGCCTTCATACGCATACAATTCTTCATCTACATTATATACAGGAACGTCTTTTAAACCCGCTCGATATGGACTCATTTCATATATAACAGGAACTTTCACATTTGGATCAGTTTTTGGACGCATAACTTTTACTGATACTCGATCTTTTTTTCCATCTCGATCACTATCTACTTCCGTTTCTACAAATAAATTTTCAACAATCGCTTCATCAAGCGAGTAAATCGGTTTTGTCATCCCATTCTCTAATTCAATCTTCGTGTTTGAACGTAACGCTTCTGAGATTTTTCCATTTAATTTAACGTCATTCTTATTTATGTAGTTTGTGTCTTTATTGTCCGCATACGCAGTCATACTAGAAACACCTGATGCAATTGATAAAGATAATATTGCTGATAGTGTAGCTATTTTCTTTTTCCCCATACTCTTTCCTCCCCATATATTTCTCCTTTTACTATACAACAAAATCACTGAAAATTCAGTTAATATCTCATACAACCACTTGAGAAATTTGCAGAACACTCTTCCAACGATTTTTTGAAGTTATTTATTCTCGTTTACTACTCACATATAATCAATTAGAAGCATCGCCTATTAATAGACGATGCTTCTAATCGTATTAAATTATTCATTCTTCATAGTTATATAAAACCGTATTTCTCCCTCTATAGTAGATACACCATAGTCAAAACCATGCCTTTCTAAAATACTTTTCACGATTGCTAAACCTAGTCCTGTACCTGAATGGTCTTTACTACGAGAAGATTCTAAGACGTAAAAAGGCTCCCAAATTTTATCGATATCTTTCATTTGTTCAGCATTCATACCATTTTGAATTTGAAAATATACACTTTCATTTCGATCTTCTAAAGTAATTTTTATATTTTGATTTGTTGTATATTTTATCCCATTGGAAATTAAATTTTGTAATACCATACTCATTTTATTTACATCTGCATAAATAATTGCATCGCCAACATTATAATTCACATGCAAATCAATTTCTTTTGAATCCAGTTCAATCTTATGCTTATCTATAATACTTTGGAGTAGTGATTTAATAGAGAATTCTTCTTTTTGCAAAACATCTCTTTCCAATTTAGAAAATCGTAATAATTCTTCAATTAAATTTGATATTTGATCTGTTTGTTTAATGATTGTATCTATGTACGTACCATCATCTAGACCATCTTTTATTCCCATAGAATATGCTTTTACTAGTGCTATTGGTGTTTTTAATTCATGCGTCACATCACCCATAAATCGTTTTAAATGTTCATTTCGATCTGTTAAATCTTCATGGGCTTCATGTAGTTTTTCACTCATGATATTAATACTAGTGGCTAAGTCTCCTATTTCATCATTCGTTTTCACTTTTGTCTTTTTAAACTTTAAACGTGAAATATCTTCTGCGACATCACTTAATTCTTTCAGTGGTGTCGTAATTGCTTTTGACAATATCCATACAAGTACAATAATAAGTAAAATCGTCATACCTAAAATGAATAAATACAATGCGTTTAACGTTTTTATTATTTCATTCGAATGTGCGATAGAAACCCCTACTAAAATCAACATATCGTTTTTCGCAATATATTTCACAAAAAAACTAGATTTGGTTTTCTCTTGATCATATATTTTATTCAATTGTCCGAAGTTCTTTACTTTTATTATTTCACCTTTTGTAATCCAAAGTTTATTAAGGGCAACTCTTTTCCTTGTAAGTTGCAAGCGTAACTCATCATTAATATGATCTTCCGAATTGTTAATTGATGTATACGCAATCGTAACAGTTCCTTTATTTTCAATGCTAGAAATTGCTTCATCTATTTGTTCGCTCGGTATGGACTGTATTTGTGCTGTAATACCTTTTAAACTTTCTCGTGTTTTGTAAATATTATATTTCGGTAAAAGATAGTTAATTAATAATAAAGAAATCGTAAAAATAAGAATAACAGTTAAAGAAATGCTGAGAAATAGTTTTTTTCCAAGTTTATTCACTCTGTTCCTCCAAACTATATCCTAGCCCACGATGCGTCTTTATAATATTTTCTCCAACTTTTTTACGTAATCTTCTTACATGTGTATCAACAGTTCGCTCTTCTCCAAAGTAGTCAAATCCCCATACGATATCTAACAATTTTTTACGAGTTAAAATCATGCCTTTATGATTTAAAAAACACTTTATTAATTCTAGCTCTGTTTTTGTAATATCTAACTCTTTGTCATTTTTATAAACTTTATTTTTCGTAAAATCAATTTTCAAATCTTGAACTTGAATGACATCATCATGCTGTATTAGCTTTTTCGCTCGCGTAATGAGTACGCCTGGATGAAATGGTTTTTTTACGTATTCATCTGCCCCACTTTGAAGCGCTGCTAATTCATCTTCACTTTCACTTTTTGCCGTAAGCATTAATACCTTTACGCTTGAATTCTTTTTTATTTCTTGACAGACAGTAATACCACTATGTTTCGGCATCATCCAATCTAAAATAGCTAAATCAATTTTCTCATCATAAAATATTTGAAGTGCTTCCTCTCCATCTTTCGCTAATAACACTTCGAAGCCTTCTTTTTCAAAATAAGCTTTTAAAATCCTTAACATATCTTGTTCATCATCTGCAATTAATACTTTCATGAATGATCCTCCATTACTTTTAAACAAAAACCAACTGTATTATACAACTTCTTTGTTACATAAATGTGACAGAAAAATATTTGAACTTTTTAAGGGTATAGTAAAGACGAGGTGTTATATTATGATTAAAAAAATCGGGGTCATTACTCTTCTTTGTTTCTTATTATCGACAAACGTGTTCGCAAATAGTAATCAACAAATTGAAGTATTTGATTGCAAAAAAGAAATGGTCGTTCAAAAACAATCTTTAGATTCAGCTATTCAAAAAGAAGCTGTTCAATATGCTAAATCTATTACTGGCCCGTTCAAAAACTTAAATGTCGTTCCAAAAGATGGTCACATGATAAAAATCCCTTTATCTAAACCAGTTTCTATTACAAATCAATGGCTACAAACTACAATTGATGAAGTACTTATTCTTCTACCACTTAACGAAAAACCTTATATTATGCTTTACGACGATGAAAATAATCCACACTTCTATTATGTAAAAGGTAATCCGAAGGGATTATTGAAAGAAATGAATGTTAAATTATAATGTAAGAAAGATCCCATAAATATCATTTGTGGGATCTTTCTTTATCAGTTAGCAACTGCATTTTCATTTAAAAAATGAATAATCTGTCTTTTATGATGGTTATCATGCTCTATAAATTCTTTAATAATATAAATAAGAGAATACGGCGTTCCAGTATGAGGACAGTATGATACCCCATTGGCCGTTAAAGGTTTCTCTAGATTTCCAGCAGGCAGTAATCTAAGTTCTTTTACAAGTAACTCTCTTTTAGCTTCTGCTTCTTCAAGAAGTTTCATTTTAGATATACCTGATTTGGCATAATTAGATGCTAGTTTATTATATGTATCAAAATCAGGAAAATCCATTCCCTGTCCATCTCTCACTGATGATAATGTCTCACGTAGAAGATAGTCATCCCAGTTCATAATATGAGATACGATCTCACCAACAGTCCATTTCCCTTCTGATATTGGTGCCACCCACAATTCCTCTTTCATACCTTTCAATGTATTTATCCAAATTGAATATTCATTGAAATCATTAATAATTTTATTTTCTCCCATTATCCAATTCCCCATTCTAATAGTAGATTCATATAAATTATACCACCCATCCACCTAAAAAACAGAACAAAAGTTCCGATAGAAGAGATAAATAATAATTAACTATATCCTTTTATATATGTTCACATAATGACTCGCTCCTACATATTTTGTCCCTTTCACAAATCCACTTGAAGTATAAAATTTGTCTCCCTGTTCTGTATCTGTATGCAAGACAACAATATTAAAATATTTTTTCGCATCGCTTAAAATTCGCAATAACAGTAACCTCCCTACTCCTTTCCTTCGGTATTCTTTTGCAATATAAAATCTCCTTACCCTACCAATCTTATTATTTTCTGTATAAGGATCCTCATTCAACCCTCCTATTCCAATTAACTTTTCCCCTTGAAAAATACCATATAAACATTCACCAGTTTTATTAAATGTGTTTATTTTATTTTCATATTCACTTATTAGTTTTATTAGGAAATTAAATCCTTCTTCTTTGCTTTCTTGAACAAGGTAATTGTGTTCGTATAACATTAAATCTTCAATTTGTTGAATATGTATATCTTTCAAATAAATTCCCCCTTAATATGAAAATATATAAAAATGCTCAAGAATTTTTTATTCTGAGCATTTTTATGGTTATTATTTTATTCAATTCGTAGCATGCGTATTTTGCACTTTAAGTAAAATGCCCTTAAGCTCCATTAAATCATCTATTACTATATCCGCCTGAACAAGTTCATCTTCTTGTGCAAAATCAAAATTACATCCAATCGCAAATAAGCCATTATCTTTGGCTGCGTTTATATCAGATAATCGGTCCCCAACTATAGCTGCTTCTTTTATATCATATTTGTTCAAAATACTTTTTACTAAGTCGCTTTTATTAAGCGAGTTTATTTGTTCAATACTAAATGTTTCAGTAACCCATTGGTCTAAAGCATAATAAGATACGATTGCTCGTAAGTATTCAGTTAAACCATTACTTGCAATATAAATTGAACAATTATTTTCTTTTATATATGTAAAAATCTCTTTTACATTCGGATATAAAGCACCTTTTCCACTCTTAATGTTTTCAATTAATCTTTCTAAAAAATATGCATCAGTTTGTTCTCTTACTTCAATAGAATGATTCGGTAGTAACACTTCCCAAACTTTCGGTAACGGCACGCCCATAATTTCACGGTACTTATCAATAGGTGTTACCGTATCCCATAATTTTAATGAACGTAAATGATTAAAAGTATCATCTAACGATAATTCTAAAATTTTATCTGTTTGAAATAACGTTCCGTCCATATCAAAAATGAATGCTTGTAACATTTCATTCCCTCCTTTTGAACTATAAGTTTTACTCGATATATTTTTCAACATCTCAACGATAATTTCTGAACAATAGTTTGCGGCCGTTTTCGCGAAGTCATCATAAGAAATTTGTGCTTCATCGTCTGCACTGTCAGAAATGCATCGTATTACGAGAAACGGTACTTCATTTATGTAAGCAACATGTCCAATTGCTGCACCTTCCATCTCTGTACAATGCGGTGCATATTCATCTATTAATTTCGCTTTTAGTTTTGAATCTTCAACAAAACATTCACCGCTTACGATTCTTCCTTCATGAACCCCAATATGTAAACTACTACTATTGCATGCAGTACGTGCTAACTCCATTAATTTCTTACTTGCGTGAAATTCCTCTTGGAACGGGAATAAGTTTTTCATTTGAGTCTTACTTACATCATGATGGGTTACGTTAGTTGAAATGACTACATCTCCAACTTTTACATCTGGATGTAGCCCGCCAGCAACACCCGTATTAATGATAGCATCTACATCAAATTTATGAATTAACGTTTGCGTACATGCGGCTGCATTTACTTTCCCTACACCACATCTTGTAACAATCACTTCCATTCCCATGAATTCTCCAACGTAAAAAGGCATCCCCGCAATTGTCTGTTTCTCTTGTATAGCTAGTTTTTCTAAAAGTAAGTCTATTTCAATTTGCATTGCTCCGATAATGCCGATTCTGTTCATGTATGTTGTCCCCTTTTTTTCTTATAAATCTGCCAATATATTATGTAATACACCGTAATTTTCAGCTATCCAATTCATTTCATTCGCAAAACGTGCAGGTGGTACACTATGCTGATCCATATTGGCATAAATCCACCAAGTACTCTCCATGTACCAAAGCATTTGAATTGCCCGAACAATATTCCCTACTGGAAAGTCTAATTCATTGCGGTACCCCGCTAAGAATGATGCAACAAGACTCTTATTTAAACCCCCATCATGTAAGGTACAAGATATAACCGCACGCCCAATATCCAATTCTACATAATCATAATCCATACGATCAAAATCTAGAATTGCTGAGACTTTATCGTTATGGAATAAGAAATTATCTACCCATAGATCGCGTATCGTTCTTTATTATATTGCTTTCATACAAAGTTCCCTACATCCGTTTCGAGTTTCCACTTCAAGTTTAACCAACCACGATGAATTGGAATTACTTTTTGTATTTGAAATTCAAATAAAGATTCGCACTCTACTTGCAGCTCTTGTAATATCATATTAGCTTTTTCATTAGATAACGACTCTATCATCTTTTTTCCTTTCTTAACTTGCTGTTCCTTTCATCCTCTCTACCATAACTGAAATTAAAAATTTTGGAAGTACAAGTTGTCTCTTAAATCTTTTCGGCTGTGAAAGTAACCTATATAGCCATTCAGTTCCAGTATCCCTCATAATTTTTGGTGCTCTTTTTACAGTACCAGATAATATATCGATCATACCACCAATACCAATAGATAGTGGAACGTTTAATGTTTGTATGTTTTCATAGATGAATTCTTCTTGTTTTGGTGAACCTAGTCCTACTAGCAATAAGTGCGGCTTGAATTTCTTTATTTTCATTTTTACTTCTTCTATTTCCTCACCATTTACAAATCCATGCTGTCCTTTAAACTGTGCTCCTGGGAACTGCTCATTTAATTTTTCTAATGCCTTTTTATTACTTTCTGGAGCAGCTCCAAAAAGAAAGACACGGTATCGATTATCGTTACAATATTTTATTAAATCGTGAGTGATATCAGCCCCAGTGACGCGTTCTTTCAGCGTTCCTTTTAATATTTTCGAGCCAACTATGACACCAATTCCATCCGCTGTTATTAAATCAGCAGATAGTAACATCTTTTTAAACTGTTTAGATTTAGCCGTGTTTTCCTTTGCAGACATCACAATTTCAGGATTTGCAGTTACTACAAACCTTGGTTTCTCTCGTTGTTCATGCACCCAATCTTTTAATAAACTTATAGCCTTTTCATATTCTAAAGTTGAAAAAGGTATTCCCTTTATAAGTTGGTGATCCACTATACTCTCTCCCTACATAAGCCTCAAATATTCATCAATATCTTTAGAAATTTGTCTAAAAGCTTTATCCCAAAATACATAGCTCGTTATATCTGTTTCAAAATGTTTTTTCATAAGTTCTTCCACTGGAGCTTTTCCTGTTTCTCGTAAAAACTCTTTATATTTCAAGTGAAAAGTACTTTTACTTTCTTGAGCTATTTCTAATAAACTAAAACTAACTAAATAGCCAAATGTGTATGGATAATTATAAAAAGGAACATCTGCTATATAAAATTGAATATATTTCACCCAAACAAACGGCTGATATTCTAATAATGCATTCCCGTATGCTTTTTCTTGAGCTGCTATAGATAATTTCTCGATTTCATCAGCACTTAAAGGACTTTCTTTACATTTCTCATAAAAGTTCTTCTCAAATTCGAACGATGCTCGAATTGCCATTACATAATTCAAACAGTTTCTTATTTTCCAGCTAAGCAATGACTTTTTCATATCTATGCTATCTGTTGTTTGAATTAGATAATTTATAAGCACCGTTTCAAAGAAAATAGATGCTGATTCAGCTGTACTCATTGGCAAATAATCATCTAAAAAAGAAGAGGATTGTTCAAAACTCATATTATAAAAATGCCAAGCATGTCCTAGTTCGTGGGCAAGTACTCTTACACTATCGATACTTCCGTCGTAACGCATAGAGATTCGTGATTCTTTCTCACTGAAAAAAGGTGCACAAAATCCACCTGGTGGTTTACTATCTCTCGGTTCTGCATCTACCCAACCACTTTCTATCGCATGACGTGCAAATTCTGCTAATTCTTCATCTATATTTTTTAAAGCATCGTATATGTTTTGTACTGCTACTGAAAAAGGAATAATAACCTCATCATTCGCCTTTACTGTCATAAGTTCATGCCATGTAATTGAAGCTCTGCCTTTCTTATACACATTTAAAGCACTAACTAATTTATCTAGATTTTCTTCTGTCGCATTCCACATTTGCAATAATACAGTTTCTGAAATGCCATTTGCATGTAAAGATTGAGTTGAAATATCTATGTCTTCTAATTCATTACTCTTTGTATTACGCAATCTTCCTATTTGATTTAATACAGTAGCAAAAATTTCTTTCTCCTTATGTAAAGCACATGTTAATGACTCGAATACTTCTAGCCTTTCCTTTTCATTATCACTATTCATTGCAACATGATTTGCTTGTCCAAATGATAATTGCTTATTATTGTGCTTTATTTCTATCCTATTCCTTAATTGTATGTACATATTTTCCCACGCATTTAGTTCATCTTTTATTAGCCTAGTATTATCGGTAATTTCCATCTCACTTTGCTGTATGACTTGCTGCACTTCACTTTTTACTTCCTTTACTTTCACAGTCAATCTAGTGTTATCCGATGCAACACTTTCTTCAGCCAATCGACAGTACAAATAGTATTCTGCTTTTTCAATAGCTTGTATAAGTTTTGAAAGAATATCTATATCTTTTGTTACAAAATATTGTTCTTTCAACTCCAATATTGGTACTAGAATATCCCCCTTTGAATACAATCGATCTAAATCCCACGTAGCAATTTCATTCATTTTTATAGCCGCCTCCTATTTTTACAAATAGTTACAGATATTCTCCCTACACAATTATATATGAAATGAATAATTTTTAATATCTTAAAATATTTAGATTTTTATAAACAAAACACTTCAACATATAAAAAAGATGACTCTGTTCACAACAGAATCATCTTTTTTATATCTTATATTTAGCATTTTCATACTAATTTCATAAAAAATAATTTATATATTTAGTAACTGCTTTTTCTTCACATTAAATTCATCTTCTGTAATAACGCCCATATCTAATAATTCCTTAAATTTTTTCAGCTCATCTGCTACAGAAATAGTAGCATTTGTTGCTGGTCTTTCCTCAACTTTTTCTTTTTTTAATGAATCTAAAACTTGATGAACATTATTATTAATAGCAGTTGCTGACTCTTTATCTAAAGAAATATTAAATTTTTCTTGAGGAGTATCAATTGTTAAGACCCCAAATAATAATCCTTTTTCAAATGTTATATCATTTATTTTTTCGTAAGCTACAGATTTGAATTTCTCACCAGTTAAAGATTTTTGTCCAAACATAATTCGTTTATTCGTAATAGCATATGCAAAATTACGATCATGTTTTGTTGCAGATTCATAATTATGTAAACCGATAAATGTCATTAAAACTTCTTCGTCTTGCATTAAGTTTGTTTCAAGTACTCCGAAATGCTTTAAGCCCCACTTTTCATTATGTCCAGAACCGAATTTATTTTCAACACTGTATTGATACATTCCTTCAGCAGTAGACATCGGATTTTTAGCAATTTTTTCTGCTCTTGCATTCATTATAGCTTTCTTCTCTTCAATCATTTCTTTAATTTCTTCAATTGTAATTTTATTTACAGGTATAACAGTCATACCACCCGCTTCTTTCAAGCAATCTGGACAAATCCAAGCATTTGATTTTTTTACTTTGTATCGATTCAAGCCAACCTTATTCTCACAAACACCACATGCTACTTTTAAACTAAAAAAACTCATAATTAACCTCCAAGTTTCTATATCATCATTCTATTATTTTCAATAATATTTAGTCCCCTATTTTATAATTCATACTAAAAGGTTATTTAATATGTATAGATTCCATTTATCCATAGAGAAACAAATATTTTAACACTAATCATTTCAAGCATCAACAGCACTTTATTATTTGGAAATAATTACATCACAAAAAAAGGATTGATCAAAAGATCAATCCTTTACTCTACTTCATTTAAGAAAAATAACGTTATAACACCCGGTCCTGTATGTGCTCCGATTGCTGCACCAATTGTATTTACGATAAATACTTCACAGCCAAATCTATCAGTAATTAATGCTTTTAATGCTTCAGCTGTTTCTAAGTCATCACCATGAGTCATTGCGATTGTTTGACCTTTAAGTTCCTTTCCGCGCTCTTCCATTATATCGACAATTCGGCCAAGTACTTTCTTTTTCCCTCGGACTTTTTCAAGTGGTACAAGCTTTCCTTCTTCCACGTTTAAGATTGGCTTAATGTTTAGTAAACCACCGATAAATCCTGCGACTTTACTTAAACGTCCACCTCTCACTAAGTACTGTAAGTCAGCTACAGTGAAGATATGTTCCATATGGTTCATTAGAAAATCAACACGTTTTAAAATATCTTCTTTTGATGCACCGTCTTTCGCCATTTTAGCAGCTTCTAATACGACAAGCCCTTGACCAAGCGAAGCACATTTCGTATCAATAATTTCTAAATCCAAGTTAGCATGTGTTTCTTTTACTTCCTCTTTAATGAGAACTGATGATTGATATGTACCAGACAGTTCAGATGAAAAAGCTAAATATATACAAGGATTACCTTCTTTTGCATAAGAAACAAATTTTTCCTGGAAAGTTTCAAGTGAAGGCAATGACGTTCTATAAACAGCGCCTTCTCTCATATTTTGCAATAATGTAACTGACTCTAATGTAACTCCATCTAAATACTCTGTTTCTGCTTCATCATAAACACGGAGTGGAATTAAATCAATATCATATGCTTGCAGCAATTCTACCGGTAAATCCGCTGCACTATCCGTAATGATTTTAACACCCATTTTTAAACCTCTATTCTGTTATAAATATAAAAAATATAAAATAAAAATAGTACTTTTAAATTATATACGTAAAACTTAAATGAAGAAAGGAAAACACTTTATATTGTATGCACTATTCTTCAAAACTTGAACTGATAATAAAAATCATGCCATTATAATCACTTTTTTCCTGATATTATATTCTATATAATAAGAAAATTACATTTTTTATAAAGGGGAGATATAAATGAGTATTCAAATGGCTACATCTAATGATTTAGAATGGATTAATAATCAATACGACTCAATAGGATTTGTACGCAGTGATTTAAAAAGAGATAAAGTTGCAATCATTACATATAACAATGAGTATGCAGGTGTTGGCCGGTTAGTCCAAATAGATGAAGATACTTTAGAAATGGGTGGGATACTTATTCTTCCTAAATTTAGAGGTCTACAATTAGCTGGGGAACTTGTTTCATTTTTAGTAGAAACTGCGAAGAAATTACAAGTACAACATGTATATTGCCTTCCTTTTGAGGAATTAGAAAACTTTTATAAGAAATATGGCTATACTGAGGTCGATACTACGAAAGAATTTGTTCATCCCATTATTCTAGAAAAATATAATTGGTGTTTGGATCATTATGAAAAGCATGTTTTATTATTTAAGTTGTAAAGGTACCTAAAGTGAGTATATATATTAATTATACTTGCCCATAGATAATAACCCTACTTTATTTGGTCTACATCAGCTTCTACAAGATATACTATTACTACTTACGCTATCTTTTTCCTTAACCTTACTTTTGTATAAAAGATTAGTTTGTTTAAAATTACCTTAAATCGTATTTAAATAAACTAATCGAAACGCGAATTCCTATATAATACAATTAAGTAATTAAAAGGAGCGTTATTTATGATAGATGTAGTAAGACTCGTTATCTTTACTGTAGTTGCAATTGGTGCCATTATTAACATATACATAGAATTAAAAAAACCTAAAAAAAGTATATTCTCAATCGTTTTTTTATCAGTACTCTTAATTGGATCCTCAGGGTTAATTAAAAATATTTTATCTCAACTTTTATAATAGATTGATTAAAAATCAACCTCCCGTCAATAATGTAAGTAACATGATTGTATCTCTCCATTCCCCCTTTGGAGAGGAGCAGTTAGCTTTTGCTAACTGCTCTTTTATTTGAAAATACGATTTCATCTATTATCCACAAAATAAGTATCATACGCCTTATCAAAAACATATCCTAGTTTTTCAGCTAGTTTTGCAGATGTAGTATTCGCTGCATCCCAGTTTGGGTATATCTCTTTTTCTAAACAGTCCAAGATTAGTGCTGCACTAACTATAGTCGCTAACCCTTTTCTTCTATGATTGTAATTAGTCGCTACTTCAATTTCAATCCCGCTATCATAAATGCTATATGATGATGCACCGCATACAACTTCTCCTTTATACAAAACACAATATCTTATACCTCGGTTTATATAATCTTCAACTGATTGAAATTGACTTGTAAAATCTTCAGAGACTTTATGTAATGTAGAGTTATTTACAATATGTTCATCTATTTTTCTTAACTCGTATCCTTTTGGAAACATCGATAATTTCTTTTCGGCTCACAACCCACTTACACCCCATCCCTTCTCTATATGTTTTATCTCATACACATAATATGAGGGGGATATGAGATAAGCTTGGACAATATAACTTTAACGTAGGAATATAGCTACCTACTCATCTCATTAATAATGAAATTACGCCAATAATGAGTAATAACGCATAAATTTCCCTATAAATACATATAACGATTTCATCTTTCATAAAAAAAACGTTATAATGAAGTGTAGCCTCTACGATTACGTTATAAAGGAGATTAAAACAATGGCTAAAATTAAAGTATACCAAGCAAAAGAAGAAAATATGGAAGCAGTAAAAAACATCATTGATGTTGAAGAACAAAATCCAACTGCTGAAAACTTACAAAATCTATACGCATGTGTATTAGATACTGAAGATATGGCATTGCCTGAATCATACATTGAAGAAGATATCTTAATTGATTCTATTGAAGTTATGGTTAACGCTTCTCAAAGCAAAATAAGAGACCTAGGTGCTTACGATGTAATCGAAGTTCAAAACAAAGGTAAGAAAACACAAATTTTATTATTAGCAGACGAAGAATACGAAATCATCGAAGGCTAATCTAAAACCGTACATACGAAAAAGCTCCTTTCCAATTGGAAGGGAGCTTTTTCATTACGCTTTAGATGTTTCGCTCTTTTTATTCTTTTGTTGTTTCTTCATTACCATACGCTCATTTCCCATAAAGAAAATAAATATGAATGCTAAACCAGCTGGTACCAATGCCCACATAAATGTTTGGACAATTGAGCTAGAAAGAGCATCAATAATTTTATCTAATATTTGCGGCGGGATTTGAGATCTTGCCGCTTCTGATAGAATAGCTCTTGAATCTCCTAAAGCGTTTGTATTCATTCCTCCGCTCATACCCTTAAATGCTTCTTCTAATTGATCTTGGAAACCTGTTCTTTGGATCATTCCGAAGATTGTAATACCAAGCGTCATGCCTAATGAACGAATAAAGTTACTCGTTGAAGTCGCAGACCCTCGCTGTTCCATACCAAAGTTGTGGATAGCCGCCATACTTAGTACAGAGAATGAGAAACCAACCCCAAATCCGATAATAATCATATACACTGTTAATAATGCACGACTTGTTTCTGGCGTTAATGTACTTAATAAGAATAGTCCTATTAGCATAATAACAGCAGAAATAATCATAATGTTTCTGTAGCTAAGCTTCGTCGTTAAAAATCCACCTAATTGCGCTGTTACAACTGATCCTAACATCATCGGTAATAGTAGTAATCCTGAGTTTGTTGCGGTACCACCGTATACAACTTGAATGAATAACGGTATGTACACAGTTGCTGACATAAACGCAGCACCGTAACATAATGCAATAATTGTACTCATTCCGAATAAGCGCTGCTTAAACATCTCAAATGATATGATTGGCTCTTCTACTTTTCGTTCAATAAAAATAAATGCAACAATTAAAATAGCGAATGCACCAAATAAACTTAAAATAAAGCTAGAATCCCAGTCATACTTTTGTCCGCCAAGCTCTAAAGCAAACATTAAACAAACTACTGCACCAACTAAAGTAATTGCACCAAACCAGTCAATTTTTTGCTTTCTATGAACTCGTGACTCTTTATAAAAGAATGTAATAAAAATAAGTGCTAAAATGCCAAGCGGTAAGTTAATGTAAAATACCCAGTGCCAGCTAATATAATCTGTAATATACGCGCCAAGCAACGGTCCAAAAATACTCGATAAACCAAATACTGCTCCGAATAAACCGCCCATTTTCCCGCGTTTTTCAGGAGGGAAAATATCAAAAACGATAGTAAACGCGATCGGCACTAATGCCCCGCCGCCAATACCTTGAATGGCACGATAAATACCTAACTGTGTAATATTTTCAGCAGTACCACAAAGTGCTGAACCAATCATAAAAACGATTAAACCAAAAATAAAGAATCTCTTTCTACCATACATATCTGATAGTTTACCGAATATCGGCATGCCTGCCATTTCTGCGACCATATAGGCAGAAACGACCCATACAAAGTTTTCAAGACCTCCTAAGTCACCAACAATCGTTCCCATCGCTGTTACGACAATGGTATTATCCATTGATGCCATTAAAATACCTAGCAATAAGCCCGCCACAACAAAGCCGAGCTTATTATTCTTCTCAACCATAACCTTGCTCTCCCTCGTACTACTTATATTTGTTTATGTTCTTTAACGACTGCATTACCCTTTTGATTAAAACTAGTATGATATTCTACAACACTAATTTCACACCCAGGGCCAATTGTAACGTTGTTTCCTCTCACTACTTCAGCAATCGTATGTTCTAAATAAATATCATCTCCTTCCACAATTGAAGTTTGGAGGTTTCCAACATGACTAATAAAAGGAAGAAATCTCGCTTTTTTACGAATCGTAATGTTTTTACCACCAATTTCTCTTACCTTACTTCCTTCATAACGAAGTGAGATTTGAATATTTTCAGCATTAAGTAATCCATCACTTTCAAGACCACCAGTTAATGATAAATCTTCTACTTCAATATTTCCCCTAACATTTAAAGCACCTTTTACATCGACAAAATCACCTGAAAACTTCCCCGCAATATCTATCATACCTCTAACTTTTGTTTTTTCAATATGTGCATCACCATGAATTTGTGTATTACCGTATACTTTTACATATTCTGCATCTACATTTCCTTGTACTTCACTATCTCCATACACAACATAATTTTTCATTTTCATATTACCCCGTACATCACTCGTGCCGTACGTTTTAAATTCATTACAGCTCATATCATTAGAAATCGTTCCTTCACCGCGAATCTTCACTTTATTATAATCTCCGCCTGCTGAATTGCCGGAACCATTTACTGTGAGACTATGTGGATGTTCCATATTGCTTTCTCCCTCCCATTAAACCTGCTTAATTTCTTTTACATTTGCGCTTTTATCAACAGTTAGAACACCTGTATATTCAATGAGTTCAATCTCACAGTTCGGTCCTACTGTAATATTGTTTCCTCTTACCGTTCTTATGTGAGCATAATCAATATCAATATTGTCACCTTCTAATAGTTCAGCTTCTAATTGCAAGCCAAATACTGTTTTAAATAGCCTACTTAATGTACCTGATCTATGCCTTACTTTAATCGTTTGACCACCAATTTCTTTCGCGCGACATGTACCGTGAATATTAATATTTATTTCATCAGCGCTTAATAATCCGCCAATTGTAAATTGTCCTTCTGAAGAAAAAGTATCCACTTCACAATTACCGTCAATTGTTGCTTGACCATTAACTTTGAATTCTTCACCTGTGACATTCCCGCCTATCGTACCTTTTCCTGCAATTTTCAAACTGTTTGCCTTTACATTTTGCGTAATTGTAGCTTTTCCATCAATTCGCATCGTTTCAGCATGAACTGTGCCATCGACTTTACCAGATCCGCTAATTCGTGCACTGTTACTTTTCAAATCGCCAGTAACTGCTCCGTAACCGTTACATTCAAATTGCTCACATTCGACATTTCCATTCACAGTTCCTTTTCCGTTTAATTGCACTTTATGAAACTCACCGCCATTCGATGAACCGTAACCATTTATAATCAAATTATCTGTACGCATACTTACTCCTCCATTACAACAATTTAGTTTTTAATGCTTCGGTATATTTCATAATCGCTTCGCGTAAAACGATTTTGGTGCCTTTTTCAAAAATTAAGTCGTCCACGTTTGAAACTAATAAACATGTAGAAATCCCTAACTTTCGAATAATGATTAAGTCACACGTTTTATGTTTCATTGCTTCATAATTTTCACGTAAAACTTGCAAGACCATTTTTCCTTCTTCTAAACTAATTTCTCCCGATTGTAGTAATTCTTCTAACATGTACACATAAAGAATATCTACAAATTGAAACTCCGCTGTTTTATTCGTTTGTTCTATGAAAAATTGTAAAACTGGTTCTGATGCAATCCCCTTACGTAAAATGTCTTCCTTCGTTAAAAGAATTTCCCTCACACTCGGCGAAAACATATTTGCTAGTTCATCAAGTGATAGATCCTCTTTCATCGTTTGAATTTTATCAATACGCTCTAATATCTTTTCTTTCGGAAAAAATGTTTCCTGACCCGTGAATGTAGACTTTCGTACAAACCAATCTTCCGGTATTAAATTTTTTCTTTTCCACCTATATAATTGTCCGTATGAAATACCAGTAAGTTCTAATAAATCTTTTTTTGAAATTAAATCTGTACTCAACTGTATAACACTCCTTCCTGATAACAATGTAACATAACACTGTTACGCTGTAAATAGACTTTTATCACAAGTAACGTAACAATGTGTAAAACAACCCTGTTTCACAAAAAAAACAGGGTTCTCACGCATCTTATAAAATGCGTAAAAACCCTTATATATCAACATGTAAACCATATTTCATAAAAATCAATCCACCCTTGTGAATTAATCATTATATTTTGTACTTTTTCATGAGAAGTTACTTGTTGTTTGTTACGGTATAAAGGAATTATATGAATGTGACGTAACAAAGTGTCTTCAATTTCGCGTAACAGTGTAACTCTTTTCTCTACTTGTTCTTGTTTAAAATAAGGGGACAATGATTTATGAAAATCTACGCTGCTTTGCCCATGAATAAAACTGTTTTTTGTAAGAAACATATATAGCAAACTATCTTCTATTCGTTCGCTAATTGTTGCGCTATCATGCATTATATCAGCCTTTTGTATCGTACTTATTTCTAAAAGATCTTCTATTTCAAGAAAATTAGTTTCTACACGAACCTCGTACTTCGCACACTCTTTTTGTATCCATTGTGCATCTTCAACGTGATCTCGTCCTGTAAATGTATAAAGTTGTAGCACTTCATTATGATACGTACTTCTCTTAATTAAACTTTCGATATCTTCCTCAATTTCTACTATGCTTTCATTTGCTAATATTAGTTTCTTTGCCACTTCTCCACGTTCTCCGCCGAGTTCTTGAACGATTTTATCGCCATGAATAATTTTATATAGCGCTTTCCGAAACAGTTCATCTTGCATTGGCCCTTCTTTTACAAGATTACACGTTACATATGTCACGTTCGATTCAAGCCGTGAAAGTTCTTTATTGAGATTTTCTTTATCTTTATACTGCGCCTTTACTAACACGTCATAAGTATTTACATTTTGCTCCACATTCAATAGTTCAATTCGGTCAAGAAAAGGTCTTTCACGATAATATAAATCATGTACTTCTAATGCAAATAAATGTGTATTCTTCTCTCGTAATATAAAAGGACCTGTACCTATGAAGTTTCCTGCTTCATCTTCAATTACGATAGAACACTGTTCTGCGCTTAGCATATGTAAAAACATCCTATTTACCGTATGTAATTGAATTTCAACAACAAATTCATCCACTGCACGGAAACTTTCAACATGTTGTAACATCCATGCGTGTGGGTTGTTTTCAGCTTTCATAAATCGATTCAATGAATGTATAACATGATGTGCAGTGAGTCGTTTTCCATTATGAAGACGAACGCCTTTTCGTAAATAAAAAGTCCATACCTTTTCAGCATCATTATATTCCCATTGAAAAGCAAGCCTTGGTTCTATAGAATTTGTTTCTTCATTTACATATACGAGTGTATCAAAAAGATGTTTAACCATATGACATTCTGAGCGCATCGTAGCGTAAACCGGATCTAAAGCGATGTCCAGGTTCATTTGTACTTGCAAACGAAGTACATCTTTTCTTCCTTCAGATGTCCGTTCTATTTGATGACCAAATATAGAATCTACCCAAACTTCATACTCTTTCTTTATTGATGGAAATTGTGAGCTGTAGCGTTCTACAAATGAGATTCCACTTTTCACATCTCCTTTTTTCGTTAATTCTTTTCCTCTTTCTAAAATTAGTGGAATTGGTTGCTTTTGAAATATTAATTTAGAACGATTCCCTCTCCCGCGACCTGGAAACCAAGTGATCCAATGTAACTCTTCTAATTTTTTTATAATTAATTTACTATTACGCTCTGTACAAAATAATGTTTCTGCTATCATTTGTACGGTTACTTCTAATCGTTCTCCTTCTCGTCTCCCTTTACCGTAGACACACCATAGTTCAATATATTGATCTAAAATAAACATCATACTCCCCCTAAAAGGTGAAAAATAACCCCTTTTATTTCTACCCTTTTTCTCTTTCTCCTTTCATCTTATCATTTCAATATAGAAAGGAGGAATTAATATTGACCAATCTCTTACTACGTTATAACAAACCAATTATTATAAGAATGTGCGGCGAATTATTAACCCGAACAACAGAATCCATGTTAGCTCTCATTATGATTATTTACGTTAATAAGATGCTAAACGGCAATATTATGATGACTATGCTGATTTTCGGACTACAACCGCTTTCGGACATTGTATTTACACTTATCGCTGGAGGAGTTACTGATAAATATGGACGAAAAAAAATTATGTTACTCGGCTTATTACTACAAGGTATTGCAATTGGCAGCTTCGTCTTTGCTCAATCTGTTTTTATATTTGCATTATTATACGTCATAAATGGGGTTGGCCGCTCCTTATATATTCCCGCTCAACGGGCACAAATTGCTGATTTAACAAAACAGGGACAGCAAGCGGAAATTTTTGCCCTCCTGCAAACGATGGGAGCAATTGGTACCATGATTGGTCCTTTAATTGGCGCGATCTTTTATAACACTCATCCTGAATATTTATTTATGATGCAAAGCACTACACTTATGATATATGCAATAGTTGTTTGGACGCAGCTTCCGGAAACTGCACCGGTAATTACAATGCCAAAGCCAAAACTTGAAGTATCATCTCCAAAGCAATTTGTACACAAACATTACGCCGTATTTGGACTAATGATCACTACAATTCCTATTAGCTTTTTTTATGCACAAACTGAAACAAATTATCTTATTTTCGTGAAACATACACTTCCGGATTTCGATCGCATACTCGTTTTTATTACAACATGCAAAGCTCTTATGGAAATCACTCTACAAGTTTTCCTTGTAAAATGGTCTGAACAATTTTCTATGGCGAAAATCATACTTATTGCTTACACCTGCTTTACGATAGCTGCAATTGGCTATGGATTTTCAGCAACAATCTTGTCATTATTTTTCACATTACTCTTTTTAGTCATTGGAGAAAGTGTTGCGTTCAACCATTTGCTTCGATTCGTTTCAGAAATCGCTCCTACAGATAAACGTGGATTGTATTTTTCAATTTACGGGTTACATTGGGATGTATCTCGAACGTGCGGCCCTGTTATCGGTGCGGTTTTATTAAGTAAACTAAACGGCAGTATGCTACTTTATATTTGTGCTTGTTTCTTAACAATTGGAGGCATTATTCAAGTTCTTTTTGTTCAAAATTTAGAGCGTAAGAAAAAAAGAAAAGATATTCAAAAAGATGTTTTAGAGCATCCTCATCATATTTTATAAAAGGAAGTTTCTTATTTACACCAAAAAAAGATGTCACATGGTCATCGATTTCGACTTTTGTGACATCTTTTTTATTATCCTACCCTGCCATTTTATTAATACTATCCTCAGATGAAAATACCGAAATATGATTTACCTTACCAGTCGATTTTGGAATAATGAATTTTAACTCAAACTGATTGTTTACTTTATATACATATATTTTATCTTCACCATTTCCTTTAACTGAAGTTGGTTTTCCTAATGCTTTTTCTATTTCTTGTAATGTAATTGATTTTAGTTCTGCATGATAGGAGCGTACATCAAAAACTTGTGATCCTTTATTAAAACCGAAGGAAACATTTTTATTTGTATAGATAGCGTACATTCCATTTCCTGCTTGTTCCGTTTTATCTGCTTTCCCCCACGCTTTTTCTATTTCTTCAATATCTCCTGTATGCGCTGCAAACGGAACGTTAGGTACTTTTCCTTCTTTCGCTAATTCAAACAATTCTTTAACGTGGTTAATTGATTTTTGATTGATTACTGTATCTTTCGTACTTGGATCTGGCTTTGGTATTGTTGATCCTTCATTATTTGATTTTTCATCAGGCTCTTTCTTTTCTTCAGAAGTATTATTCTGTTCATTTTTACTATTTTCCGTTGTTGGATCTGTTTCCTTTTTTTCGTCCGTTCCTTTACATGCTACTAATGCAAAAATGCATGTAAAAGCGAGAAATAACATACCTATCTTCACATACACTCTCATACATTTCAGCCCCCTATCATAATCTGATTCATTTCGATAACCAATCCATTACAGATCTTTTCAAATTGTGTTTGTTCCAAAAAGTAAATACTTCACTCTCGCCCAATGCTTGTGCAACATATTCTACAAAAGCTGTTCCTAAAAAATAACCGAGTCGGTTGTACCCAAAATATTGTCCGCCAGATAACCGAAACCACTCTTTCTCTTTTTCAAACGTCCATCCTTCTATATAATCTTCCAAAAAACGTTTCTTTATTTGTTCTTCATTTTCTATACAATATTGTAACCAACGTTCACCATCATCGTCATATGAGTAATACACTGATTCATTTAAACCTTTCACAATTTGCTTTGATACATATGTTGCAACACCTTCACGATACAAATTAACTGCCGCATCGGTCCACTCAGCTTTCTCCCAATCCATTCCATTATTTTGTAACATAACATTATGATATATATGCCCTATTTCGTGAGCAACCATAACACGAAGATGATTCAAATCTGGAGATAATTTTTCTACCGCAAAAAATATATCTCCCATGATCTCCCTCTCTACGAATGCATTAGATCCAAAAGCTCCAACAAATATGTGGAATTTCATATTTACATCAAAGCTATATTTATTACGATATTTATTCGTTATCTCTTGAATAATAGTCGGTAATGTTTCTGCAATGATACGAATATCTTCTATTTTTGCGGGATATAGGTTAATGGCATTAGAAAGACGTTCTTTCGTTTTAGGACAATGATACTTAAAGTATTCTTCAAATATCTCTGGATGCGAAGTGAAGTATTGATTGAGGACCGCTAATTCTATGTCGGTGCTTTCCCATAATTTAAAAAAACTTGGAATTGTATTGTTTATCATTTTTCCATCTCCTTATATATCCCTTCTCGCCATTTACACTGCAATCCTTCCTTAAATAGAAAAAAGCTGCCCCAAAAGGACAGCTTTACATATGTATTTTTACACTTCGATTGACTTTCCATCTTCAACAATATGATAAAGTAAGTGAGCTAAATGATGAATTGGACCATACTCTTCCTCTTCTTCATCTGTTTCACCTTGGAATTCAAGATCGTTTAAGTATAATGCTAAAAATTGATAGTATAGTTTTAAATCAAATCCGTAGCACGCAGTTGGTTCTTCATGATCTCCTTCATATTGTAGCATTAAGTATTGATCATTTCCTTCTGCATCTTCTGCGTCAAAGAATACGAAGAATCCAACGTTTGTATCTAAATCAAATAGATGACGAGTACCTTTTTCTGTTGCTTTGTTGAAGTCCTCTTCACTTAATTTATGTACTGTTGTCGCTTTTGCATTATCTTCTTGATGGAAATTTACTGTAAATGTTTTCAATGCTGACACCTCCTGATTGTATAATACTAGCATAACATATAAAAAGGACTGCTTACAAATGTAAACAGTCCTTACATTCATTTTCGCATTGCTCGCAATAAGAAGCTTACGATGAAGATTAAAATAATCGCACCGATTAAAGCTGGAATAATTGCATATCCGCCGATTACTGGGCCGAAACTACCAAGTAATTTCCCACCAATCCAAGAACCAATAATACCAGCAATAATATTACCAATTACACCACCAGGTACATCCCTGCCAGTAATTAAACTAGCTAACCATCCTAATATACCACCAACGATTAAAGACCAAATCATATGATAACCTCCTTTATATTTCACCAATCAAAATATAATTAGAAACAATTGCTTACCATTAGTTATGCTACATTTTTCATAAGTTATTCATACAGCTCAACTATTAGATTATTTCAAAATAATGAACAACTAGTTTTTGGATTAGTGGTGGAAACCCTTCATATTTCTCATATTATGGGCAATCAGGCTTCAATATTGTACGCATAAACTCTTCTTTAAATGCAGGATAGTTAAAACCAACCGCAATTCTTTGTATTGGCCGATCATCAAACCTTGTTGGCTCAGCTATTTTTCTAAAGTCAGCCACACTTTGTCCTCTTGTTACATCATTTGTCGTACTAATCCAAACTGCAGATTTTTTATATTCAAAAATATCATCATTTATAAATGAAATGAACGGAAGTAAATCGTGAATCGGGCTTCCAGCAATACCAGGGTATTCTTTCTTATAAAAATTCTCATAATAAAAATCAATCATTGGTTTAATAAGCTTTGCCTGCCCTGTTCCTTCTTTATTAATAATATCCACCATTTCAGGCGTAATTAGGGCCTGTTGCGTTACATTTAATGGATAAATAGTCGCATTCTTTGCGTACTTCATTACAATATTTGCAGCAATTGGATCTCCATAAAAATTTGCTTCCGATACAGGAGTAACGTTCCCAGGAAATAAAAACGCACCGCCCATAATATAATACGAACATATTTTATCCATTACATTTGGATATAATAAAAATAATGTTGCCAATGTTGTTAATCGTCCTGTCGCTACGATAATAATATCTTCTGGACAAGGCTCAATTAATTTAATTAATTCACAAAAATTTTCCCGTTTACAAATCCTCATTTCAGGTGGAATAATGGGGCCTAGGCCGTGTTCTCCATGAATTTCAGGAAAAAACAAAGGTTCTTCAGCTGTCATCGGTCTTGCTGCACCCTCAATGATCTTTACTTCTGTAGCATAGTATCTTTCTAAAAAATACACATTTTCCGTTACGATTTCTCGCGATACATTTCCATATTCAGCAACAATACCTATAATATCTAATTTACATGTTTTATTTGCATAAATTAACGCCACAGCATCGTCAATACCAAAGTCTCCAAAAAAGATGATTTTCTTATTAACTATCCTCACCCCTCTTCAGCATAATCTACTATTATTATTATGTAAAAAAGACAAGGCTGTGAAACAGTGCAAACTAAAAAAGCCGCCTATTTATTGGCGACTTCGATCTTTTTATAAGATAAATATGCTAATACATTCTTACTTGAATCGTATTTTGGATTATTTCCTTTTCTCGGTTCTCTCATATGTGTTTTTTCAAATCCAGGAATATCTGGCATTTTCTCCATAAATTCAAGCATTTCTTCTTCAGTTCCTTCAATACGTACGCGAATCATTATTACTTTTCCTCAATTCTCATTTTCTCTGTACTAAGTATAACGTACTTTGAAAAGACTGCAAGAAATTTATCTTTTTAATGTCCCGCTTTTTTTACATATAAACAATGCCATTTCAGTATAAAACGATATAATTTTATTATTTTCATATTGAATGTTAAAGAATTCTTGTATTTCAAGTGATGTTTTCATCATACATTCTGTTAACTTCGCTCGTTTTTGCAAAGGTACATCCATCATATCGCACCACCAGTCAAATTCAAATTTCTTGTCAAAAGTAAGACATGACAGCATTTGCAAACTATTTTTTTCTAACAAGGTAATCCATTCTGTTTTTTTCAATGCTCGTTCATGACTCGGATCCCGCTTTTTTTCTATAAAATTATAAAATGTATCGTATTCATTATTTTCCGGTGAAACATTATCTATTAAAATAAACAATCCATTATCTTCTAACGTCCGATTTACTTCATAAACAAACTGAGCTGGATTCGTAAAATGATGTGCTGCAATTCGGCATGTTATCACATCAAAAGAACGGTCAGAAAACGGCAAACTTTCAGCATTTCCAGCGACAAAAGATACATTTTCATGTCCATTACTTATAATAAAGTTTTTCGCATTCTCTAACATTTTTTCTGTTAAATCTAAGGCAACTACTTCTTGAAACAATGGAGCTAATACATTCGCAACATGTCCTCCGCCAGTAGCAATATCAAGAAGACGATTATTATGACGAGACTCAACTTGTTGAACTACATATTGTAAATCCGATCCTTTAGCATGAATTTTACTTTTTACATACTTCTCTGCATTATTACCAAACTGTTGTTTCACAAGCTCTTCTTTACTCATTTTATCATCTTCTTTCTATTGTTATTGACATATAGAATTCATGTAATAATTAAAGTTCTCTTTATGTATTTTCAAATCCTCTTTTCAGCTCACTTCTTATCATACTGTCCTACATCATATCTATTTTCCGTTTCAATATTAAACAAAAAAGGTTACGGAAACTAGTCCCCTAACCTAACTAAATATCAATTACATTTTTACTTTTTCATCTATATAATATAATCCTCATTCAACTTCATAATAATTTCTATTTCGTTATAAGTAGCCTCACGAGCATGTAAACCAAATTGATCCATGCCAATCCATATCCATCCAGGTGTATGATATAGAACATCTATGTTAAAATAATCTAATTTAGCAAGCTCCGATTTAATAAATTTATCTTTATTAGCGATTTGTTTATTTATTAAACCATATTCTTTTCCATTTTCCAATAGCGATATAATCTCCCCTACAATCGGATGTTCACGAACAATAAAGTGATATTCCTTTTCCTCCACATTCGCCACAATCAAACGAGAATCAGATAAATCAGTTCCTAAATTTGACATCTTTATTTATTCACCTCCTTTATGCGTTCCACAAACATAATAACAAATGAATATTCAAATAATATTAATATAATGTAAAAACTAAAAAGGCTGACTTCTCTTTAGAAATCAACCTTTTTAGTTTGACCATCTGTATACTTTTACAAACTATTATAATGTTTCTTTTTCCTCATCATTTCCGGAAACTAAATGCCCAATAGCATCTACTGTTACTTCCACCACAAATTCACAAATACCTGCTACCACTTCTCCAATCACTTCATCCATCTTTTTACCCCCTTATTTTATGTAACTTATTTGTAGTATAGAAAAGATTGGTTATTTTTAACTATCGGAAAACGTGACAACAACATTACAATTTTGTAAGCTTTTTTATTTTGTTTAGCTTCAATCCTTTGAAACTTCAAGTATGATTCACATACTTATAGGTCATCATAATATTAAGTAAATACTAATTTCGCTAGAGGAGGCGTGTAAAATTTACTACGTAAAATTAATCAAAGGTCAATCCTTCTATGCTTTTGATCATCGTTTCTTAATGTCTGAAGAAGAAGAGGTATCCGAGAAAGTTTATAATTACTTACGTCGTAATGAATTTTTCGAAGTACGTAAAGAAGAATATTCGGCCTAAGTACAAAAGCACCAAGAAAACCATCACTGTATTGTGATATTTTCTTGATGCTTTTTTGTGAATTACTCCTTTTCAACAATTAATGTCGACTCTATTAAAATATTCTATTATTTGTCCAAGCTATTTCATTGCTATTTTCATATTTTAGTATAAGAGGAGGTGACGAATATGACTCATATCATTGATTACCAAGCTACTCAACCTATAAGTAAAACGGGTGAAACCACTTTTGCAATTCCAGCTTCTCCAAATAAAGCAATTCTAGCAAATTTGAAAGTAAGAATTTCAAGTAGAGATTCACGTAATAATCGTGTAGAATTAATCGCTACAATTGGTGTAGAAGGTATATCTGGGACTTCACAAGTTTTATTCCGAATTTTCCGTGATAACTTTGAAATTTTTAATGCACAAGCAGGTATTGAATCTACAGATTCTGAGCAATTCTACACTCAAACATTTCAAGCTATAGATCAAAATGTTAGCAGTGGCACACACCAATATTCATTAACTGTCGAAAACCTTACTAGTGGTGCAAGCGCAGAAGTTGTTGGTCCTCTATCTTTTAGCGCTTTAGCTATTGGACAAGAGCGTAAATGCTGCTAAGTGAATCTAATGTTTAATTTTGCAATTGAGAAAAGCGAGACATAGTTATATGTTCTTGCTTTTTATTTTTTTGATAAATCAAAAAGATTGAAATCCGCTGATGAAACACGTAATATAGACTCTGACTCTAAAAAGTTCGTTACTAATAATACATAAAATAAGGAGGTTTTATATACGAGTTTTTCATTTTAAAAGACGGAGAGGTTTTATATTATGTGGCGTAATAAAAATGTTTGGATTGTTTTAATCGGGGAGTTTATTGCTGGTCTAGGGTTATGGCTTGGTATTCTTGGTAACCTTGAGTTTATGCAAAAATATGTCCCTTCTGATTTCATGAAATCAGTTATATTATTTATCGGACTATTAGCTGGTGTTCTAGTTGGTCCTATGGCAGGTCGCATAATTGATCAATATGAAAAGAAAAAAGTTCTTCTTTACGCCGGATTCGGTCGTGTTATAAGTGTTATTTTTATGTTTTTCGCTATCCAATTTGAAAGTATCGCCTTTATGATTGCATTTATGGTTGCTCTTCAAATTTCAGCAGCATTTTATTTCCCTGCATTACAATCTGTAATCCCGCTCATCGTACGTGAGCATGAGTTATTACAAATGAACGGTGTACATATGAATGTAGGTACAATCGCTCGTATTGCAGGTACTTCACTAGGTGGAATTCTTTTAGTTGTAATGAGTTTACAGTATATGTATGCCTTCTCAATGGCAGCGTACGCTTTATTATTCCTCTCAACTTTCTTCCTACAATTCGAAGATAAGAAATCAACAACACCAAGTAAACAAGCGGCAAAAGATAATAGCTTTATGGAAGTATTTCGTATTTTAAAAGGAATTCCGATTGCTTTCACAGCACTTATATTAAGTATTATCCCTCTATTATTTATAGCAGGATTTAATTTAATGGTAATTAATATTAGCGAAATGCAACATGATCCAACGATTAAAGGATTTATATATACAATTGAAGGTATCGCATTTATGTTGGGTGCCTTCGTTATTAAACGTTTATCGGACCATTTCAAACCTGAAAAGTTACTATATTTCTTCGCAGCTTGTACCGCTTTTGCACATCTATCATTGTTCTTTAGCGATATAAAATGGATGTCTCTTACATCATTTGGTTTATTTGGTTTTAGTGTCGGTTGCTTCTTCCCTATTATGTCGACAATTTTCCAAACGAAAGTGGAAAAAAGCTATCACGGCCGTCTATTCTCATTCCGTAATATGTTTGAGAGAGTTATGTTCCAAATTGTCTTACTTGGCACAGGCTTCTTCTTAGATACGATTGGATTGCAATATATGGTTCTAATCTTCGGAGTTATTTCATTATTAATTATTTTCATATCGCTATCTAAACAGAAACAGTATGAAAAACAACCTTCGCAATCTGCGAATTTATAACATAAACAAAAAGCATGGATTTATTAGTATTAGATTAATTCATGCTTTTTGTTATATATAATTTTATCTAATACACTTATTGAAATTATTTAAAGGAGTACCTATTTTACTTTCGAATATAATATATAAATAAGGTATATAGGAGGCGCAAAATGTCTGATGGCATCCAGTTATTTATTATCCTTTTGTTGTATTCATTATATTTAGCATCATAAACTTTTTAGCAATTTCCCTATCTCAACATAGCTTTAAAAGAAGGGTTGTGGCAGGCTTCATATTTTTACTGCTAATGCCTATTATTTTTTTGACAATTACGGCACTCACTTCTATATTGGATAACGCTGGTTTGGGAGCAATTAACCTAACCTCTTTTATTGTAAATGTATACATTTTAAACGGCATTGTCATTCTTCTTTCCGCTTCATTTATCCTCAAAAAACAAAATATAAGATAGCACATTAGGTATGAATCTGGATTACATTTGATTCATGCCTTTTTATTTTAAAAACTCTACCTTCCCCAATTTTTATCCCACTTTAATGGACAGTAAGACCCCCACCTCAAAATTCAGCGAAAGCAAAGAAGTTGTGTGGGGATCGGGCTGCCCATTAAATTCCGATTGGTTCAACTAATATCCAGTGGGAGATGAAGAAAACCCCTACTGATTAAAGTTTCACTTTATATGAAATTAACTAATTCTTTATAAAAATTTAAACTTTATTTATTACAATATTCGTATCGCATTCGCACGTTTATCGAAAATGAAAAGAAAGGAGTACAAAATGAAAAAGGTTCTATTCATTATTCCGTTATTCATTATACTACTCAGTGGATGTAGCAATAATGACATATACGGTACTTGGGAAGTCATTGATAACAAAAACGGTCTTTGTCCTGTATCGTATAAATTTGAAACAGTTGTAAAAGAAGAAAAGAAAGAAAAAATCATTCAATATTTAGTAGAGATGCAAACAACGAAGAAAAAAGAAGATTTATACAAAGGTTCATTTGTTAAGGATTCTAATGTATATCACATTGATTATGGTAACTCATTTACATCAGATCAAACTTTAAAAGTTGTCGATGGCAAATTAAACGTATACTTTTATGCAGTGGAAAAATTATGTACATATAAAAAGAAATGATTACTCTTCATTTAAAACGCAGAAAATGTTTTCTGCGTTATTTTTATCCTCCCTCTAAATTTGTCAATCGTTTTAATTTTCATAAAAAAATGATAAAATGTACTCATGTGTTTTCAGAATAATTAAAAACGCAGAAAGAAAACACTGTTTTTAGGAGGGGTTTTGATGACTTACACGTTAGCAACTAGAATGAAAGCATTCCAATCTTCTATATTTAGTGAATTAGGGGCCTATAAAAAAGAAAAGATTGCAGCAGGCCACAAAATGATTGATTTAAGTATCGGGAATCCTGATATGCCACCTGCTGATTTCGTAAGAGAAGAAATGGTACATACAGCAAATCAAAAAGAAAGCTATGGATACACATTAAGTGGTATTCAAGAATTTCACGAAGCTGTAACTGAATATTACAACAACACTCATAATGTTATATTAAATGCCGATAAAGAAGTTTTATTATTAATGGGGTCACAGGACGGACTCGTTCATTTACCTATGGTTTATGCGAATCCGGGAGATATTATATTAGTTCCTGATCCAGGATATACAGCTTATGAAACAGGAATTCAAATGGCTGGAGCAACATCTTACTACATGCCTTTAAAGAAAGATAATGGTTTCTTACCTAACTTAGAGCTAATTCCTGAAGAAATTGCAGATAAAGCGAAGGTGATGATTTTAAACTTCCCAGGGAATCCGGTTCCAGCAATGGCTCATGCAGATTTCTTTAAAGAGGTAATTGTATTCGCGAAAAAGCATAATATTATTGTTGTCCATGATTTTGCTTATGCTGAATTTTATTTTGATGGTAATAAACCAATTAGCTTCCTCTCTGTACCTGGCGCTAAAGAAGTTGGCGTAGAAATCAACTCTTTGTCAAAAAGTTATAGTTTAGCAGGTAGTCGTATTGGATATATGATTGGAAATGAAGAAATTGTTCGTGCGCTTACCCAGTTTAAATCCAATACAGATTACGGAGTGTTTTTACCAATTCAAAAAGCGGCATGTGTTGCACTAAAAAATGGCGCTGCTTTTTGTGAGAAAAACCGCGGTATTTATCAAGAACGTAGAGATACTTTAATCGATGGGTTCAAAACATTTGGCTGGAATGTCGATAAACCAGCTGGTAGTATGTTCGTTTGGGCTGAAATTCCGAACGGCTGGACTTCTATAGATTTCGCATATGCATTAATGGATCGTGCGAATGTCGTTGTTACGCCAGGTCATGCATTTGGACCTCACGGAGAAGGCTTTGTACGTATTGCACTCGTTCAAGATAAAGAAGTGTTACAACAAGTTGTTGAAAACATTAGGAATAGCGGTATTTTTTCTCTTGAAAAAATTAATGAATTAGTTAAAAATTAATGAATAACTCCCCTGCTTAACTGTAGCAGGGGTATTATTTATTGGAGGTACTTTCATATGCATATTAAGTACACTCTTCCTCATCGTTATCCATTTTTAATGATTGATAAAGTAACAAATGTAAAACAACGCGAATCCGTTACAGGATATAAACTCATTACAAATAACGAATGGTTTATAAATGATAGTCAAAAACATATGCCTCATATGTTAATTGTAGAGGCACTTGCTCAGCTTAGTGCATTTGTACATACGAGTGACTCTGAAGGACTAGGCTTTCTCTCCTCTTTAGATGGAGTTGTATTCCACGGAAAAGCATATCCTGGTGATAAACTTGATTTACATTATGAGCTAACTCGCAATCGCCGAGGTTTTATTCTAGGTAAAGGCACCGCAACTGTTAATAATCAGCCGATTGTAACGATAGAAAAGCTATTAATATATCAAGCTGATTAGAGTGTTCCTTACATTAGTTGAGAGTATGATTTAACACGAAAGCATATTACGTAGTTAGGAGCAGGTAAATGGAAAGTACGATCGGTATCGATGCTGGAGGAACATTAACGAAAATTGCTTATTTGAACGAAAAAATGCAATTAGCTTTTGAAAAGTTTTATTCAAATGAACAAAATAAAATAATAGATTGGCTTAAGCAAAACACTGGTAAAAAACAAATATGTATTACAGGTGGTAAAGCAAAACAATTACAGCAACTACTTTCAAACTCATATAAAATAGTAGAACTAAATGAATTTGAAGCTACTCTTATAGGTGTCCGATACATTTTAAAAGAAGAGAAGTATGATATAAACAACTTTATTTTAACAAATATCGGCACAGGTACTTCTATTCATTACGTTTATAATGACCAATATATTCGAGCTGGCGGAACTGGTGTTGGCGGTGGTACTATTATGGGACTTTCAAAATTGTTAACAAATCTAGAGCATTTTGAAGATGTGATCCCTTTAACAAAAGTAGGTTCTAGAAAAGAATTAGATATTACAGTTGGTGATATTTATGGCGGTATTCTCTCCCCTATTGATAATAGTTTAACTGCAAGCAATTTTGGTAAAGCCGCTACTATAGAATCAAATTATAATAGCTCAGATATACTTGCTACTGTACAAGGACTCGTCGGTGAAGTCGTTACTGCATTAAGCCTTCAATTTGCCGAAACAAAAAACATTGACCATATTATTTATATTGGTTCGACTCTATGTAATAACATACATCTTCAAAATATTATTAGTAGCTACACAAAATATCAAAATAAAATACCTATTTTTTTACAAGATGGTGGTAATAGCGGTGCGATTGGTGCTTTACTTCATGTTGCGAATAAAAAAAGCTGACTTTTGTCAGCTTTTTGAAATGCGGATTTTATACGCTAAAACAGTCTCTACATGTGAGATTTTATCTTTGTTACTGTAAAAATCAACTAGTTCCCCAGCTAGAGGTGACTGTTGACGTAAAATTCGTTAGCTGTAGAAAAAAACTATTTTCTTACCTTTTTTTAATAAGATTTCAATAATTCATTTATAAATACACTAACTCAATTATCAATTTACTACAGCTTTTTTGCGTAATATACAGAAAGGAAGTTAAATTCTATATGTAATAATATTGGGAAAACAATTGATAGTGTGGAATCCGTAATCATACCATATATTATTCCCCCTAAAAATGCGAACAGCATAAATTTTATAGTAGTCTGATTAAATTTGTAATATTGTAAGTGAGATACAGCAAATAGAAAGGAAGATATTAGAATTGGTAGCGTAACTGGTATGTAAGCTATTTCAAAATTAGAGAGGATTGGGAATGCGTTGTTAAGTATTGGTATAATCATCCCTCTAAAAATTACTTCTTCAAAAATAGGATACATAATTACAAAGTTTAAGATATTCTTTTTCCCAATTGGATTATATCCTGAGTATCGTGAAATGACAATATTCGTTATCAAGGCAATCAAGATTAATACAACAATTGATTCATAGTGAATTGGTAAACGGAATACATAATTATCTACATAAAAATAACTAATTATCGTCAGTATTGTCCCCCATATATAAATAATCTCATTTTCTATCTTGCGGTACAACGTTTTTCCAATAATAATACCAACTGTAACATCAACAATTTTATATGAAAAAGCTAATAAAACAGCAAGTACTAACGCAATAAAGTAGCTCATATCGACTCATTACCTCCTCTCAAAAAGAACTATTTTCATTTCATGTATTTGATTTACCCCCATTACCATACATTTCTTTCATTCACTATAAATTTTACCATATAGTGGTGATTTTGAGAGGGAAAATTAGTTACATAGCATATAATGATTTCATAAAAAACAAAGACTTCTCTATTGAAAAGTCTTTGTTTTTACACTGTATGATTACTATTCCCCCGCAAAACTTTCCTAAACTTTATAAAACAAGCAATTCTCCACGGAATAATATACGATACTGCAACGACGTAAAATAATAAACCTATCGTTTGTTGATCTAAACCAGCAATATATTGCCTTGAACCATACCTTAAAACGACAAGTGCAATAAAAGTGATTAAAAAAGCAGCACTTTTTTTCGTATAAATATTCCCATCATCTCTTCGTTCATAATTTGTTAATACTATAAGCGGCACAGCGAAAAGTCCCCCAATGAATACCGCTATAACTACTTGTAATATAGCTGGATGTACGGGACCAAAAAACCATACAACACCTGGTGTTAAAAATAATAATGGCCATAAAATACGTTTTCCTGATCCCTTTATTGGCTTATGCATGGAGCGATAACGACGCCAAAATATTAGTAGTGCAATGCATAAAAAAACGGTTATTAATGAAGAAGTATCCCCCATTTCCTCTTCCTTCTTCCCTAAAAATAATTGTATTTAAATTGTATCTTCAAACGAAACCTTACGAATAAATAGAGCGCTAATTACAATATATATATAAATAAGAACAATCGAAACTGATATGAAATTAGGTATTTCTAGCAACATTTTACTATTAATAAACACCAATTCTTTTATTCCTATTCCTGCATACATTGTACTCGCCAATCCGAATAAAAATACTATACTAAAAGCAAACCCGAACCAATTAAACCTATTCTGAACAATGATAGTTGATTGGAATAAACAAGCTAATGTACTATAAAATATGAACTGTACAAAGAATTGTTCAATTGCATATGACCCCCAATTTACATATTCAGTTTTATAAAATGTATCCTGTAAAAATAAAGCTTGAAGACATGAAAACAATGCTGATTGCAATAAATTATAACATATTGAACCAATCAAGAATTGAAACCTAGTGACCCCAAACAATACGACCGTAGGAAAAATATCAATTTGAATAAAAAACACGCTTATCACAATAAACATTACAATTGCAATTGATGAATTATTGAATATATCATGTAAAAATGCCACATTTATTCCCTTTAAATCGGTTGCAGTCATGGTCCCTTTTATAAGTAATGCTACAGTCCAAAAGATAAGAATGGCTTTATAATGATACTTTATATGTAACTTCAACTGCTTCATTAACATCGTCATTTCACTTCACCACCAGTTATATGAATAAATAGTTTTTGTAATGTAATTCTATCAATTGCTAAATCTTCTTTTTCAAGAGAGTAATAATCTTCATTAGAAAGTTCTTCCCATATAACAGTAATTCCCTTATTTCCATAGATTTCTCGATTTATTACTCTTTTATTAATTGTGAACTCATCCACTTTATCTTTTTTCCCTGAAATAATATAAGCTTGTTGTAATAACTCTTCCACTGATGATTGAACAACTATCCTTCCTTCTTTTATAATAATTACATCTTCAATCACATGAGTTACTTCTTCTACTAAATGTGTGGATAATATAATAGTTCGTGGATACTCACCGTAATCTTCTAGGAGTAGACTATAAAATAATTCACGATGTGCTGCGTCTAAACCTGTAGTTGGTTCATCAAAAATTGTAATTGGTGCCCTGCTTGCTAATCCTTGAATAATTCCAACAACTGTTTGCATACCGTGTGATAGCTTATGATATTTCACTTTCATATTAAGCTGAAATTTATTAGCGAGTTCTTCAGCATACTTTTCATCCCAGTTTTTATAAAACATGCTACACATCTTAAAAATATCTTTTACTTTATAACTGAAATGTGCTTCTTCTTTCACTCTAACAAAACAAATATTTTGCATCGCTTTACTATTCTCAAAAACATGTTCACCAAATATTGATACACTTCCACTACTTGAAGTAATTTGGCCTGCAAGTAAATTTAATAGTGTCGTTTTTCCCGCTCCGTTTCTACCGAGCAAACCATATATTTTATGCTCTTCCAATGAAATCGTTACTTCATTTACTGCTACTTTCTTTTTATATTTTTTCGTTATATCTTTCGTTTCAAGTGCAATCATCCCTCTTTCCCCTCCTTCGTAATTTTTTGAATCATATCCATCAATTCATCTTTTGATATTTCTAATACTTTTGCTTCTTCCCACACTTTCGGTAAATATTCGGTCATAAAAGTATTTTGTCTTTTTTTAAGTACGACTTCTTTTGCTCCTTTTGCAACAAACATCCCGATCCCTCTCTTTTTATATAGAATCCCTTCGTCAACTAATACATTTACCCCTTTAGCTGCAGTAGCTGGATTTATTTGTAACATCTTCGCAAATTGATTTGTTGATGGAACTTGTTCTTCTTCAAGCAATATGTCTTTTAAAATATCAGATTCAATGGTTTCTGCAATTTGTAAGTATATTAATTTATTTTGCTCCAGAGTAGGTTTCACAATTTCACCACCTTAGTTCGGTTCATAGGTTCATTACTTATGTAATTAACCATACCACATAAACATATTCATTTCCATAAATTTCTTTTACAAAAAAGAGAGTCATTCGTTTAAGAATGACTCTCTTTCTAAAATTTTGAAGTTTCAACTCTTGTTCTTAAATTCTTTTCATTTATACCATTTTGACAAAAGTTAAATTGTTGTCCTTTTATTAACTTTGTACGATCTACTATTTGCCCTAAATGATAACTTGTATGCTCCACTAAATGTAATAAACTATGAAGTTCAATATGTCTTTTTTCTTCCCATGCTTGTATATATGCTTTTCCCCATTCATCAAATACCTTTTCAACGTACTGTAGCAAAACTTCAGTATGTTGTCGTTTTGTTGGAAAATACTCCTCGATTCCCTTTTCAAAAACTATATTTGGATTTTTATAACGACTAGTATTTCTCTGCATATGTTCACAAATATGCAGTACGATTCCACCAATTGAATTAACAGACTCCCCTTGTTTCCATAAATTCTCTTCACTAACAAACTGAATTGCCTGTACTAACTTAGGTAAATAATGAGCCTGCATTCTATGATAAGTAATTTTGTATACTAACTCCATCTTTGTCCCTCCAATTATTCCACTGGATATTTAATAAATAAAGATTTTCGGAAATCTTTATCATTCACAAGCTTATTCATTTTTTCTTTATTATCATTAAGGAACTTTACTACTTTCTTTTTATCCCATATATTATCTTCTTTTGGAAAATCATTAAAATTTTCATACAAGATTGGTAGTATTTCTTCTCTTTTTATCTTAAACTTTTTATTTTCTACTTGGAAATCAAAAGCTTTTGCATTTGGTACTAAAATCGCTAGATAAATAGCATTAAAGAGAAAATTCTTCTTTATTGTATCCTTACCATCAAACCAATACGTCTCAACCATGTCTTCTGTAAGGGGGCCATTCCCTTTTGCACCATAGTTCACCTTTATACTTTCATTCTCTAAACTTACACTTTGAAATGTTTCACCACCAGGTAAATGATTAACAATTGCAACTACATCTGAGTTATTCCCAACGTATGTCCCTGCATATTTATTAAAATCACCAGGTTCAACATCGGATATTTCTTTTATTCTTTCTCCTCTAGAACAAGAAGTAATACATAAAAAAATTGTTAGCATAACAACTACATTACGATGCATATATTTCATTTAGCATCCCCCATTTTTATCGATATTTCGTTAATTACAATACACCTTCTCAAAACCCTTTAAAATATACGCATTTTAATCAAAATTAAAAATTTTCATTTTTTATGTTTACAATTATCCATTAATTGTATATACTTACTAACGTAAGAAAAATATTCTAAAAGGAGGTCGAAGGAAATGATGAAATTACAATTACATGCTTTAACTTTAGCGTTAACTGCACCTGTGTTTTCTGGACAATTCAATATGAATTCGACCACCCTAATGGAGAATTGAAAATCGTACATTATTTCGATTAATTCATAAATTCGCCACAGGAGGTCGTATACTTTCCTGTGGCTTTTTCACGCCTAGCCATAGGAGAACTATATCTTCCTGTGGCTTTTTTGTGCGATTTTTTAGTCTCTTACATTATTTTTTAAAGAAAGGAGCAACATTCGATGACTATTAGCGTATTGTTTTTAAGTATTACGATTCAAAGAAATAAAATTTCTAAAGATAAAATGTTTCATAATGAGCAAATAGAAAAAGCTATGAATGATGTTAAGGAGCGCCAAGCACTTTATTGTGATCACATGTAATTCCTTTTCGAAAGGAGGAATTCATTTATGACTTTTCATATTTTCTTTTTTACGACTGTACTTCAGAAAAACACTTTAACTGAAGCTGAGATCCATCGTAAACAACAAATAAAACAACTGACTGATAAAATGACTGACATTAAAAGTTCATATTATACGCATATGTATTAAAAATATATTTTTAAGGAGAACTACCTTCATGAAATTTAAAGCATTCTTTTTAACTATCACCATTCAAAAACGTAAACTTTCTCACAACGAAATTTTACGCGAGCAACACATTCAATCCATTATGGACGAAGTAAAAGAGCGTCAAGCTTCTTATTACAGCCGTCTTTTCTAATAAACTTATAAAGGGGTTTTATCTAATGAAATTTAAAGCATTCTTTTTAACTATCACCATTCAAAAACGTAAACTTTCACAGAAAGAGATTTTGCGTGAGCAACACATTCAAACTATTATGGACGAAGTAAAAGAACGTCAAGCTTCTTATTACAGCCGTCTTTTCTAATAAACTTATAAAGGGGTTTTATCTAATGAAATTTAAAGTATTCTTTTTAACTATCACAATTCAAAAAACTAAGTTCTCGGACAGTGAGATATTGCATGACCATCAAATTAATAAAGCTATGGAAGATGTAAAAGAACGTCAAAGTCACTACTGTAGCCATCTATAATTCCTTTCGAAAGGAGGAATGTATCATGAAGTTTCATCTTTTCTTCTTAACAATTACAATCCAAAAAGAAATCTTTTCTGAAGATGAATTAAAACAAGAGCAACAATACAAAAAGATTATGGACGAAATTCGAGATCGTAGAAGCAAATACTATACTCACATATAATCCTTTAAAATATAAAACTTGAAAGGAGTCGATTATGATGTTGATAGCACGTTGTAAGGAAATGATTTGGATAGTTCAGAGGGATTCCACATAGTTATAGGCTGTTTTAATTTTATTTTTCATCGTATTTAATGTGTAAAAACATCACAACAAAAATGCCTATTATCCAATATTAGAATAGGCATTTTTGTATCTTATCTTTCCAATATCGCCAAGCTACTAAGTACTCTTCTAAATCTTGTGGGTGCACTTTTGCACAAACTCCAATACGAGTGTACAGTTGTACTATAACTTCCATTACTATTCTTGAATTCTCAATGTCTACATTATTTAAATGCGAAAAAGCTTCAAATAATGTCTCTGTTTCTAAATCATCAGGTGATGAACAAAAAGCATATGTAAAGTCATATAATACTGGGCCAACTATTGGCGATGGATCAATAACACCTCTTAATATCTCGTTTCGAAAGACAAAGTTATGTATACCTGTATCACCGTGCAGAAAATGTTTTTCTTCTTCCTTCTCCCCTTTTGATAGTTCATTTACAATTTGCATAACATTCATATAATCATCTTTTAATAAAATACCGTTTAAGTTTTTATAAGCTCCTTTAACACTGTATGTATTAAATTCATGCCAAGACTTTCTTGGTAAACCTAATCTTCCCCACTCTTCTTCCTCACTACATTTCTTATAATTATTAATGAAATCTCTTGCTAAACACGTCATCCATTGAATTTTACTCCCTCTTTTAAAATGCGTCTCACCTTCAATAAATGTATATAAAATAAATTTTTTGTTTGAATCTGTAAATATAATTTTAGGAAGTAAATAAATCTCTTCATACATATGAAGAAATCTTTCTGTATACGAAATATTTTCAGGTTTATCGATCTTTAATACATATTTCTTATTAGACTCTCCATATAAAATATACACTTGTCCTTCAGTCGTTCCCTTTTTTCTATCAATGTTTTCTTTTGTCAAATGAATAATACCTTTATGTTGTAATTCATTTATAATCATTTCCGTATCTATAATTTCTGCCATGTGGCTAAACTCCTTTTGATATAAATATTTATTTATTGAATATATACGATACAAAGACACATATTCCTGCCATATTATTAAATAAAAAGGTATAGAACTCAATAACAGTTCTATACCTCTTAATTCATTACTTTACTTTCGATTACTTCTCTTCGTCTTAAACAATCTCACTAAGTTCGATACAACTGTTTTCGTTACTGCATACACTGGCACCGCCAAGATCATTCCGATAATTCCCGCAAAGTTACCTACCCCTAAAATTAAAATAATAATTGTTAACGGATGGATATTTAATTTTGAACTCATAATACGCGGTGAAATGATGTTACTTTCAAATTGTTGTACAATTGTTACGATAATAATTACGTACAACGCTTGCATCGGAGATACGAACAAACCTACAATAACAGCTGGTGCTGCACCGATAAATGGACCTAAGTTAGGAATGATATTTGTAAATGCAGCTATAATTCCTAAAACAAAAGCGTACGGTAAATCGATAATTAAATAACCGATAAAAGTAAAAGCACCTACAAATATACAAACGAGCGCTTGCCCTTGAATATATGCAGATAATGTTTCGTTCGTTTCCTTAATGATACGAAGCCCTTCTTCACGGTATGACTCTGGTAATAAACTTACTGCTTTTCCTGGAAACGCATGTCCATCTTTAAACATATAAAATAAAATGAACGGTACTGTAAAAATAACTAATGCGACGTTCGTTATGATACCAAATAAAGCCGTTGCACTCGACGTAATTGTGTTTGGTATATCCTGTAAGTATTCAATTGCATTTTTTTCAATTGTTTCAATGGAAACATAGTTTTGCGTAGATAACCATTCAAACAATCTATGATGGGATAAATCTTGTATGTATAGTTTTCCCTCTTTTATATAGCCTGGCATATTTTTCACTAAATCCATTAGCTGTTGTGAGATCGTTGGAACAACTACCCCAACTCCAACCGCAGTTAATGTTATGATAAAAAGATATAACAGTAAAATCGCTAAATTTCTAGGTACTTTTTTCTCCTCTAAAAAGACTAACACCGGATTAAATATGAAGTATAAAAATAACGCGATTAAGATTGGGAAAAACAGCGTTGATATGAAGATACCAATCGGTTGAAATAGAAACGATATTTTTGTGCAAATAAATATGATCGCTACAACCATTAGCACTTCTAATGTCCAAAAGTGCACTTTCGATTTCAAAAAAACGTCCTCCTTTAAACTAGCACTTCACTTCATTGTACCAAAATAAGTAACAATTTCACATAATATTTTCCTTTACAATATTCCAAAATACCAATAAATACACTACAATGAGATTACATACAAATTTGCAGGTAAAGGTGATAAAAATGACACAATGCATCATTTGCAGAAAAGATACGAAAGAACTTAGTGAACAATATGTCATCCCAGAAATATTATGTGGATATTATTTCACAAACTCAATTTGTGATACTTGTTATGAACAAATGACAACAAATATTGATCGCCCCTTAATCCGGCATAAATTAAGTCAGTTTAAGATTGAACACATGAAAAAACAGATTGACTCCCCGCTCTATACGAATGAGCATGGTGAGGAACTTGCAGCGGCTGAGACGGATGTTGTTGAAGTAAGTGACGAAATACTTTATTCCAATGCATTAATTATGAAACTATGTAAAAAGCACGATATTTCACTACATAATGAAATTTGGAAAGAAGAACGTGTAACGAAAGTAGCTAGCTCTATTCAACGTGAATTACTTTTAGATAACCGTAAGTATAAAATGAGTGTATTAAAAATGGCTTATACTTTCGCTGTACAAGCAGTCGATGGCTATTTTGAAGATCCAGATGCGATTGATATTTCTAGCATCCTATCAAATGCCGACTTCATGGAATTAAAAGAAAAGAGCATTGTTCGTGATTTAAGCAAAAGTTCTTTATGGAATACATTAAATACAAATAGCGAAAACCACTACTTTATTTTATTAAGTGATAAAGATGGCCTGTTCTGTTTCATTCGTCTATTTGATATTTTTGATGTTGTCGTTCATTTATCAGAAAAGAGATATGAACTTCCTTCACCAATTGTCGGCGTTAATGATGTAAATAAGCAAGAATTTTACGTTCAAACTTTAAAACAGTATATGGACGGGCTCTTTAAAGAAAAATCACCTTCTATTTAATTAGAAACAGAACATACGGTCTCCTTTCTTGATGAAAAGACACTGTGTTATAATAAGTATGAAAAGAACAATACAATCACATAAACCAATTATAAATTGTATATAAATAAAAAAGACTAGTGTGCGGCTACACACTAGTCCACGTAACTTAGCAGATTGGATTGTTCATTTATCCTATTTGTTTCTTACAAACAAAACAACCCACATTCTATTGGCATAGGTGGGTTGTTATTTTTTGAGCTTGTCTATTAAAACGACGACGAATGTTAACAATGCAACGAGAAACAGTCCACCTTGCAGTAACAACGCTATTTCACTCACTTATTATCACCCCCCTCCTACTTAGAGAAGTGATAATTGAACAACCAACCGTACCTTAAGTTACTATTTAATTTTATCATATTTTCTAATAGTTTACGATGAAAACTCGCAAGTGATTTACTTGCGAGTTTTTTCCCCCGTATTAACAGGCAGTAAACAAAATGAAGCAAAACATAGGTGAAACTGCCTCTAAATACCCAATTGGTGAAGGCTAATAATCCTTTGGGACAATTCAACCAAAGGATTAAAGCTTCACTTTATTTCTCACTATTTTTTTAATGCATATGCATCAGCTACCATTTCACCAACAATTTTATTTTCTTGTTTCTTTTCTTCTTTCAATAAAGGAAATAAAAGTTCTGCCACTTCATATGCCTCTTCTAAATGTGGATATCCTGATAAAACAAATGTATCAATTCCTAACGCTTCATATTCTTTTATTCTATTTGCTACTGTATGCGGATCTCCAACAAGCGCAGTACCTGCACCACCTCTTACAAGCCCGATGCCAGCCCATAAATTAGGACTTATCTCTAACGACTCTCGTGTACCTTTATTTAAATGGGTCATTCGTTTTTGACCAACTGAATCATATCTTGCAAATGTCTTTTGAGCAAGCTCAATTGTCTCATTATCTACATATTGAATTAAACGTTCTGCCTCTTCCCACGCTTCTTCTTCTGTTTCTCTTACAATTACGTGTAACCTGATGCCAAATCGTACTGAACGCCCCTTCTCTTCTGCCAGTTTTCTTACTTCCTCTATTTTCTCCTTCACTTGCTCTGGCGGCTCTCCCCACGTTAAATATACATCACTATGTTCTGCTGCAACTTCCTTTCCAGCAGCGGATGATCCTCCAAAATATATAGGAGGATATGGCGTTTGAACTGGTGGGAACACAACTTTACTATCCATAACTTTAATATGTTTTCCTTCTAATGAAATGGTCTCACCTTGCAAAGTCGATTTCCAAACTTTTAAGAATTCATCAGCTGCTTCATACCTTTCATCATGTTCAAGATATAATCCATCTCCTTGTAATTCAACTGGATCTCCTCCAGCTACTACATTAATAAGTAACCTCCCGTCTGAAATTCTATCAAATGTAGAAGCCATCCTCGCTGCAACTGTCGGTGACATTAGTCCTGGTCGAACTGCTACTAAAAACTTTAATTTCTCTGTCTCAGCTGCAAGTGCCGATGCAAGTACCCATGGATCTTCACAACCTTGACCAGTTGGAAGTAACACACCTGTATATCCTAAATAATCGGCTGCCTGTGCAACTTGTTTATAATAACCATACTCAGCTGCTCTTCCTCGTTTTGTCGTGCCTAAATATCGACCATCTCCATACGCCGGAATAAACCATAATAATTCCATACCTTTACACACCCCTTATTTATGTTGAAACATACACTAAAATACTCTATATAAATTACCCCTAATAATTTATATGTTAATTTCCTATCTCTCCTTTAAAATTATCTCTCCATCTTAAAAACTTCACTTCTAGTAAACGAACAAGTGAATCAGAAAACTTCCCAACGAATGCAAAGATAATAATACCGACAAATACAATATCTGTATTTGAAAATTGCCTTGCATCCATTATCATATAGCCAATACCTTCTGTAGATCCCATAAGTTCTGCTACTACTAAACTCACCCATGCAACTCCTAATGATAATCTTGCTCCTAGTAAAAGGTTAGGTAATGCGGCAGGTAAAATTAATTTTGTAATTAATTTTCTTTTACTAAACTCTAACACTCTCACAACATCGAATAACTTTGAATCTACACCTCGTATTCCTAGAAACGCGTTTACGTATAAAGGAAAAAATGCACCATCTGCAATTAATAACACTTTCGATGTTTCACCAAAACCGAACCATAATACGAAAAGCGGTGCAACAGCTAAGTGAGGCACAGTTCTTAACATTTGTACTGACGGATCTAAATATTGCTCGCTTCTCGTTGAAAACCCAACAATCGTTCCTAATATAATTCCTAGACTCCCACCAATAAAGAAACCAGCCGCAGCCCTGAATACACTGATACTTAGATGACCGTATAACTCTCCTGTTTTTATAAGTTCTTGGAAAGCTAGAAATATATGTAATGGCGTTGGTAATACTGTTTTAGAGACTAAATCGAATACGCCAGCTAACTGCCAAATAATTAATACGACAATTGGTATCGTAATCGCTCTTACTAACACTTTTACATTTGTCTTTCGCACTTTTTTTACATTGACATTACTTTTGCCAATCGTTAAACTTGCCCTTTTCACAACAGCCTTTGTATTTTCCAATTTACAAAACCTCTTTTCATTTCGCCTTTATTGCTTTTTCTACGAAAGAATTATCTACAACTTTATCAGTTTTGATTTCTTTCTTTATAGAACCGAGCTTATATTGAAAATCTGCTGTCTGTTGCTGTTCTGCAACTATTTCTTTCGTTACCGGAACTAAGATGGGTTTGTCGTGATTAAACACTTCTTTTACAATATCTGCATCTATTTTCTTTGCAGAAGTGTATATTTTTATTGCTTCATCCAAGTTTTCATCTTGCCATACACGTGCTTTTTCATATACTTTAAGGAATTTCTCCACTAATTCTGGATGCTCTTTCGCAAATTTTGTTCTCGCAATTAAAAACTCTGGAGAAGATACATTTAATTGTTCACCATCTGTAATCACCTTCGCTCCTTTATTTACCGTATGTAACGATATGAAAGGATCCCAAATTGCCCATGCATCTACTGATCCTGATTCAAATGCTGGCTGCGCTTCATCTGGTTGTAACTGAATGACATTTACATCTTTCGCATTGATACCTTCTTTATCAAGCGCTCGATACAATAAATTAAATGCGCTACTTCCTTTTGCTACTGCGATTTTTTTACCTTTTAAATCTTTTACACTCGTAATCTTGCTATCTTTTTGTACAAGAATGCCTGTTCCTTTTCTCGCATAACTCGTATTAGCAATTTCAGTAAATTCAATACCTGCTGCTTGCGCGGAAATAACTGGAGAGTTGCCAACTTCACCAAAGTCTAATCGATTTGATGCAATTGCTTCAAAATAAGGAGGACCGCTTTGAAACTCTGTCCACTTCACCTTAACTCCTTCTTTTTTAAACTCCTCTTCAAACCATCCTTTTTTCTGTGCGAGTAATAGTGGACTTAATCCTTGTTGAATACCAATTTGTACTGTTACATCTTCCTTCTTACTACTTGCTGTGCTTTTTTCACATCCGAATAAAAATAAAGAAATAGCTAATGCAAAAGAAAGAATTTTGATTTTTTTATACATATACTCACCCTTTCCCTATATACTTGTTTGAATTAGTCCCCCGCGTTCAAACTGCTGTAATACTTTCTTTCGAATTTCTTGGAATGACTCCGAAGTTTTACTACGCGGATAAGGTAAATTATTTTCAATCACTTTATGTATTTTTCCAGGCTTTGCACTCATGATGACAATTCTGTTTGAAAGATATATTGCTTCGTCTATATCATGTGTAACGAATATCATTGTCGTCTTTTTTTGTTCCCAAATGTTGAGCAGTACTTCTTGCAAATGACTTCGGGTAAATGCATCCAATGCTCCAAATGGCTCATCAAGTAACAATACATTTGGATCTCTTAGCAACGCTCTTGCAATCGCAACACGTTGTGACATCCCGCCTGATATTTCTTTCGGATATGATTTTTCAAAACCATCTAACCGAACAATTTCAACCCATTCCTTTACCTTATCCTTCACATACTTATCTTTTAATGATAAATCCGCCGCAATATTTTCTTCCACTGTAAGCCACGGAAACAATCGATGCTCTTGAAATATAAATCCTTGCTTCTTACTCGGTTTTGTTATACGCTCCCCGTCAATAATGATTTCTCCTTCAAACTCGCCGTCTAAGCCTGCAATAATTTTTAATAGTGTACTTTTTCCGCAACCACTCGGACCAATTACTGTAACAAAATCCCCTTTCTCTAATTGAAAATTAATATTCTCTAATACTTGAACGGTACGAGTTTGTTTCGAAAAATATTTTGATACTCCATCAATTGAAACAGTCACTTCTTCGCCTCCTTGAAATGATTCATCTAAATGAACAGATTCAGTATTTATGCAATAAAAAAACCAAAGGCATTTTATCAATAGATAAAATGCCTTTGGTTTCTCCAATCAGCAATACGTAATAGAATTAAGTACATATTATACAAATATTTCCGATAAGTCAACTGGGTTTTGTTAAAAAATACATATGGTTCGTTTGAATATCCTTATTGTTATTTATTTTTTACGGTTCTTAATCCACTGTAACCAATAAGAAAACTCACATGCCAAATGCATTTGGTGCGATTTAATAAGGCTATTAGGACAAAGTGCTGGAAACTCTACAACTAGACTTACTTCTATACCAGTATCTGTATCTTTGAATTGATGTCGAACTCCACCAATAGTAGTACCGTCTTTCATACGTGCAACACCTGTTGATTGGTATTGATAAGACTTATCTCTAGGTGTCTTCAATCCCGTTTCGTCACCAAAAACAATAAAAAATTGAACTGGAAATGGAGAATTACCAGTAGTTTCGATAACTTCTAATTCATTTTCTCCAAACGGTCTTAGTACATAGTGATCAGGACAAGCTGACAAGTTCACCTGATTATTTTCACGTGATTGTTCAAGCATAAAACTGTCAATCCCATTTATCGCTTCTTCTGCTGTAATCCCATCTAAATAGATACTTGTTTTTGAAAATTTTCGTCTATTACCAGATAAAACTGTAGCGATACGCATACCCATTTCACTTAATTTAAGTTTAGACTTCAACTTATCATACATTTCATCGTATGAATAATTTAATTTTAGTTCCGTTAGTTTTTTTATCATAACGTCTGTATCATTTAATTCTTGCTCTTTATGTCCTAATGTATTTAAAACTTTTTTAATACGTTCTCTTTTCCATTTTGTAAGTTGTTCATTCGAAATATTGTTTCCATCTATCATAATCTTCATATACATTCTCCTTCTCTTTGATCATATCGTAGTGTATTTAATACTAAATTAACCATTTCTTGCTTCGTATCTAAATTCAAATTCACCTCTGAATGAGCAACACTGCTAAGACCGTATAAAATAAAACCTGAAGCTAGTAATGAGTTATCAGTATTAAAAATCCCCGTTTTCATCCCTTCTTCAATCACTTGTCGAATTAACGGCTGAATTCGCGTGAATAATTTCTGTTCCAGTTGAAAATGTTGTTCTGTCTGAAAAGAACTCACATTTTTATAAGGCGCTAATTTTTCAATAAATGTCCAAAATATATTTAGAGAATCTTCCATCTTTTGCATGACAGACCGTTCATTTGAAATTAGTACTTCTTCGATTAACTCCATATTTTTCACAATAAAATCATTTAAAACTTCATCAACAAAGTTATCTTTAGACTTGAAGTAATAATAAAATAAGCCTGTTGCTACACCTGCATGATTCACAACATCTTTTATGCCAAATCCTTTCATACCATTTTTCATATATAGTTCAAAGCCAATATCCATTAACTCTTGTCGTCTTATATCTGGTTCTTTTGATATTCTTTTCATAGGTCATCTCCTACTAAGTTTGTCCTCGACTGAATCTGATTCAATCATAAATGACTGAACTATATTCAGTCAACATTAATTTCTACAAAAAAGAGTAATCCCAAGAAATATACATCTAACCTTAGACTTATCAAAAAAGTTAGATTATATAACTTGAGACTACTCAATTTCATTAAACACGTATTCTATTTTCAAATCGATTACAATTTAGTTTAACCTCACTCTTTCTGTTTCTACAATCATTTGAGGAAGGGTCTTTTGAATTATTTCCTCTAATACATTAAGAGCTTCATTCACATAACCATCCTCAAACTCCTCTAAAGACTCAGGCAACTCATCTTCATCTAAAATAAAATATTCTCCACTTGGAAGTACCAAAATATCAATAATTAAGTCTTCAAATGACACTAGTTCATCTGTTATTTGCGTATTTTTTACAACATTAAAATAAGAGCCTACATACATTCCATTCTTATCTCTCCATATGTATAAATTGTACGGACGATCCTCCCAGTAGTATGCAATGGTGTAACTGCCTTTCGGGATTGTTAAACTTGAATCATGTGTATTCATCATAAATGAATACTGAACCTCATGAAATAACACGATACTTCGCAACTGCTTTTCAAGTAATAAACAAGTGTGTTCTACTGTTGTCGAGTCATATCGTATTTTTCTTTCTATAATTTCACTTTTGGATGTTAGTAATTTATTCATTCTTTGTTTCCCCTTATGCTATTTCTAGCTTTATTATATCGGTTTATATAGTCATAAAGAAGTATTTGGTCTCCAAGTACACAATAAAACTCCCTCTTATTTTAGAAGGAGTTTTTCACTGTCCATGCTTCATATTTTTTCACTTCTAATGGAAGCTCATTTGTTTTCAGCCATTCTACTGCACTACATACAAGTGGAGATGAATTGTCTTCTGTAATGCTTTCTATAGAAACCCATCTCGCTCCTAAAGAATCTTGACCTTCAAATTGTTTTGGTACTATGATTTTCCCTGCACTCTTTTCAACATCATACAAAACTGCAATATGGTGTACATGTGTATAATCTTTAAACTTTGAAGGGTATTGAAAATCAACCGTACCTACTTGCTTTATAACCTTTACTTCTAATCCAGTTTCTTCTTTACATTCCCTATGGAGTGCCGATAACAACGACTCCTCTTCATTTAAGCTCCCTCCAGGTAGATCATATCTGTTCTTATATGGACCTTTAATTTTATCTATTACTAATATGTTATTGTTTTCGATACAAATGCCATACACACCAAACGTACGATGAAAATTAGTAGCATTATTCATGGTTCAATTTCTCCGTCATCACATCATAAAAATTCCGTTCCTCATCAACATTTAAGTGAACACGACTTACTGTTTTAGAAAACCCATATAACAATTGTACTTTCGCCGGCTCTTTAAGTATAATTTCAAATGTTGGAGGTTCCTTTATAAATTCCATCACCGTTGCGTCAAGAACCTCTTTCTCTTTCTTTAAAAGTTCTCCTTTATAGAACGTAATCTTATCAATTTGTGTAAAAGGTATAATAATTTTCTTTCCTAATCCGATTTGAATGATTATCTTTTTTTCCGTAACAATAATTGGATTTTTACGCATTGCTTGTATTTCAGCTAAAAAATAAAACATTACATATACGTTTAAAGCAAGTAACACCCATGCTACAACTGGATTCCATTGATGAAACAAATAATGAAAGCCGATACTTTCTATTAAGGTCGCATGGATGATCATAATATATACACCTATTGCGCCAGTCTTTTTGTGATATGAGTATACGTATTCACCTTCTGGTATTTTTTCACGCCACGATAAAAATGCATAATAGATTAACTTACACTCTGTTACAATAATATCTACTAATTTATTTCTTTTCATAGCAGCGTCAAACGCAGCATCAATTGCATAAGAAAATGAAGAATACTCACTTTTATATTCTTTATATTTTTTTATTATGTTAGGAAGCTTTCTAACAATTTTATATAGAAGGAATAACTCTACACATACAAAAGCAATTTCTCCTGCAACTATAATATAAGAAACGTATGAAAAAGCTTGTAAATAGTCGCTTGGAATAATAAATCTTGCAAATATATAACCAGCTATTACGACAGGGAATATATACGTTAACGAGTATCTTTTTCGAATAATAAAGAAATACGTAATGACCGGAATTACAAACATACAATCTAATAATGACCCAAGAACAACTTCTTTCGGAGTAGCTGGTACAATCGGAAGAGCATACAATAAATAGTTTGATAATAAGATTGAAGATACGAGTCCAATCCATATACCTTTTCGCCTTCGCGAAAGTGTGACACTCATACTTTCACTCCTCTATTTAAAAACCTCGTTTAAATGGTCTTTATAAAATGAAATAGCCCGTTCAAACTCTTTAACTTCTTCTACTTTTACGACTGTTTCAAGTAATAATTTCATCGCGGATTCATGATCGTTTACGTTATATTTCGCTAATGACAAAAATACTTTCATCACATCATTATCTGGAAACTGCTGCAAACCTGTTTCTAAAACAGTAATTGCTTTATCATACTCGCCTATACAACGATATGTACTACCAAGACCGATATATGCGCCGCAAAGTGACTCCCCTTCAAGACCGTTTGCAATTGCCTGTTCATAATACGGCATAGCTTCTGTTTCAAGACCCATTACATCATGTATCCAGGCACATTGATAAAGTACTTCTGCATCCCTCGTAAAGTTTGTTAATCCGATGAGTATCTCTTTAGACTGCGCATATTTCTTTTCTTTCCGGAGTTTAATAGCTTGCTTTAATAAATGTTCCATAGAATTCACTCCTCACCAATTATTCTATGTATCCATATTGAATGGTTAACGTTTGTGCAAAAGTAAAATTCCCATAAATTAAAGTTTCGCTTACCAATATATACTATGCGGACTCACTCTTATCCAAATACTTAAAATTATGAAGCAGTAACGCGATTACATAGTACTTCTAACCTTTTGACAATTTCTTTCGCTGTTTCATCTTTTCCATTACATAACTGCCCTTTACTGTCTTGTCCAATTACGTAGTGCATTGCTCCGCGCGAATATAAAGAATGTGGTGAATTTGCAATCATTACACTCGCCTTCGCTTCTTCCATTCTATTTTTCGCTCTTTCAAACAGTTCTTCTTTATTTACGTCACTTTCAAGTTTAAAGCCAACGAGTACAGTTTCTGGATCCCACTCTTTTATTTGTTTTAATACTTTCGGTGCCTTTTGAAAATGTATAATTGGCGCTATATCACTTGAGATTTTTCCATTCATATCAAGAACATTGCCCTCTTGATCATAAATCTTGTCCACAATCCAATCAGATCCAGCCGCTGCCATAATGACTGCATCGACCTTTTCGTGCGTAATGATACTCTTCATTTTATCTTGTAAATCAACAATTCCTTCAAATGGGTGTAATTCTAATTGATTGTTTATATCATTCGGTTTCTCCGCAAAATAACCATGTAAATATATAACATAGGCCCCTTTACTTATAAGTTCTTCGGCGATTATTCTTCCAATTGTTCCTTTTGCCATATTCGTATGACCACGAACTTGATCCCATTTTTCTAAACAACCACCGCTTGTAATTAATACCTTTTTCCCCTTCATTGTAACCATCCCTTACTAATTTTTCTTACGAAACCATTCTGTTCCAAAATCAACTATATCACGTTGTTTCATAAGACGGCACTTTGCGTTTCCTATTTTCCCTATTTTCACAGTTCCCTTTTGCTCAAATTCCACACCAATTTCTACAAATTTGTCAGAATCGTAATCCATATCAACAAATTCTTTCCACACTCTTTCACCATTTTCTATAATGGGTGCCCCTACTTTTATTAACTCACACGCACCAGAACGTACTTCTGATAAATGTACAGAAGTATTGGAATCATATCCAACACCAATTAATAATATGTATCCGTCTAAATCGTATATTTTTCTTAATGGAGATTCTTCTCCTAAACTCATTGATAGTGACTGATTCATCGTTATTTCTTCTGCATGTCTTCCCCATGCAGCAAAACTTCCTAATGGATGGTTACTACGTACTACATTCGGATATGTACGAAAACATTCAACTACTTTTCCCATTGCCCTTGTTGGCGTTATATGTGGCTCAAATGCTGGCACGTTATCCCGAATAATTTGCCACCATTCTTCAGGTACAGGTGGTCTTGACCAATGTTTCGGATCAGATAAATCCGAAGATTGAGTTGGCATAATGATCGTTCCCTCTTCTGTAATAACATTCATTAACGCCTCTACTACTGCAACTGCGCCTCCAGATACCCAGCCTATGGAACTTAACGAAGAATGTACAATAACTGTCATTCCTTTTTCTAATCCTAATTTTCTTAAATCATTTGTAATTGTTTTAATTGTATTTGGCAATGGCGTACTTGCCACTATTTCATTCATTTTCACGATTGTTCCCCCATTTTGTTTTAAACTACTACATACATATATTATCATATTTTTCTTAATTTTTAACTTAATCATTTTTATCTACACAAAAAATGGTAATAAATTAGTTTTATATAACAAAAGAAGCAACCTGAAGTCGTTACATCACAGCAATAAAAACAATATATTTAAACGAAAGAGCCCATCAAAAATGATGAGCTCTTTGTTCCATTTATCCTTCAATTGTAACTCCAGTAAACATCGATAAGTTTCCCGTTATTTTCTCACCTACACGTAAAAATAAACCAGCAGCTCTCCCGCTAATACAGTGTGAACCAATTAATAGTTTACCAGTATACGGACCGTCCCATGTGTCAATTGTATAGTCAGGCATTTCTATGTATTGCTGATATATTTTCCGCTGTTCAAAGTAATACTCTGTTTTATCTTCAGCTAATAGTTCATTATTTTCGTATATAGATACTCCTCCGCCTTCACGGCCGTATAAAGGTTTAGATACATATGATTCATTTCGTTCTATAAACGGTTTATTTGTAAAATATGTCGGTAAAAAGTAGTTCTGAATGATTCCTCGCTCCTCTTCCTCAAAGAAAACTTCCTCTTCGTAAAGTTGCCATATTAATGCGAGTACACTTTTATTTTGCATAAGAAAAGCAGCTGGTGGATTAATGATTTTCACTCTACCTTGCGCAATATGATCTAAAAACTGGAGTCCAATTCTTTTCCCGTTTTTATCAGCATCTGAAACTAAATATTCAATTGGATATAGTCTATATAAATAATGAATTCGTTCACCATTTTGCGTATATATACCATCATCTGCAACGACAATATCTTGTATACCTATATAATCCGTTGATTGATCTAAACAATAACTTCTTAAAAATTGAACCGTTTGATGGTCTTCATCATGCCAATCACAACTCGTAAAATAAATCGTTTCTCTAGGATCTATACTATAGTCATGTTTAATTTGTTCCCACGCCTGCACAATATGCTCTTCTATATGATTTGGGTGATTTACATCGTGATAACGGCACAACACTTCATTTGCAACAGATGGCTCTAAATAACCTGTTGGTGTATCACAATTTACTTCTATTAACTTTATATCTTCACCATTTACGATAAAGTCAAATCTCGTAAAATATGAAAACAAACCAGTGTGTTTCATTCTCGCAATTTCCCATGTTTCAGCAGGAAATCCTAGTGTTTGAAAATCTTCTGCCGTATTGAGAATATATTGATACGTTCTATATAACACGTACATAATTTCTTCTGTTGCTTTCGAAATAGCAGTATATGTGTTTACAGGCATACGATACATACCTGTTGCCATATATTGATTCCATTCTTCATTTTCTAGTAGACTCGGCCAAGTAAATCCATTCCGACCAGCCTCTTCCGCTAGTGAAAACCATACTTTCATATACTCTTTCTGCTCTTGTTCTGTATACATGATTCTATTATCCTTTCGTGTTATGATCCGGCTGGCGCTTTTGCGTTCCCAATTCCACTTGAACCTGAATTCACTTTTGGCGTTTGTGTCGTAGATGATTTTGGCGTATTTGTATCTGGCGTCGCTTTATTTGAGGAATTTGGCTGTTGTTTATTTAAATCCACTTTATTAGAAGAATTATTGTTGTTGCTGTTAGTTCCACCGTAGTATCCTCCTCCACCGCTGCCACCAGTTCTACTTTGGTCTTTCTCACGATATGGAATAATATTATTTGCATACGGTTTCTTCATTATATTTGGTTTTGCTGTATAATTCATATTTGAAGTTCTGCTTGCTAATAAATATCCTGCTACGAATGGAAGTATCGGTAAATGTGAATTTTCATGATACGATGAAAATGATGGATTCATTTCCTTACATAACTCATCATTTTCTACATTTTCATTAGTAGGCGTTTTATCATCGCAATTTAATGTTTCTTGTTCATTTCCCTGTTTTGCACCATCTGTTTTAACAGCAGTACTTTCTTGTTGAGCAGTATCTTCTTCATAATCACCACATCCAGTTAATAAAAAAGATGATACCCCTATTGAAGTAGCAATTTTTATAAATTTACTTTTATCCATTCTCATGTGTTATACACCTAATTTCCATTATCTATATTTTTCCAGATACCTTTATTATATAATGTAAATGTTACTTTTTTCAAACTAAACACAATATATATTTGCATATTTTCGTACTATTTTTCCAAATAACAATGAAACCTTTCAATCCCCGGATATTTTTCTCCTAAACTTTGAATCTGAAAACCCATTTTCTTATAAAATTTTACTGCCTCAGCGTCTGTCTCTGCCTCTAGATACGTCAATTGATACATTCTTACTATTTCCTTTATCATTTGCACCGCTATTCCTTTATGACGATATTGCGGTACCACTGCTATGTGGCATATTCTCGCTTTATTTGCTCCGGTTATTTCAATACCTATGCAAGCCTTTTCTTCATATCTATGCAAAGTCCCTTTATTGCTTTCATAAAATAAAACTGCTTTCTTTTTGCTAGATTCACTTGGGCCGACTGCATACAGTAGTACATTTAATATGGGATCTTTCTCAATTTGTTTAACACATTGCAAATTCATATCATCATTCCTTTCTATGAAAAAAGATTAGCTCTTTATATAAAGAGCTAATCTCATCACGCAGTTATTTTTTCTTCTTTCTTCACAACGACCGCTACATAACTATGTAGTATCATTCCGATAATAACGAGGCTCATACCAATCCAAGATAAAGATGACGGAATTGGTGCAGATAACAAGATAAGTTCTCCTACTAGCGCAAATAAAACCTCACCGGACTGAGTCGCTTCCACTGTTGCTAGTTTTTGTGGATCATCTTTTACAAGATCTGTCGCAAAGAAGAATAATACCGTTGCGATTAAGCCAGAACTAACTGCTACAATAAAACATTGAAAAACTTGACTACTTGACGGTAGTCCGCCTGTTGATACTTCATAACCAGATAGTAAAAACCAAAATGGTAAACTGGCTAAAGTCATACCGAGAACTCGCTGGAATACATCTAACTCCCCTTTACAAACTTGCATCATTTTTCGATTTCCAAGAGGATACGCAAACGCTGCAATAAGTACAGGAACGACACATAAAACAGTTTCACGAATTCCTAATGAAGAAGCATGTTCTACTTGCATGAGTACAACACCGCATAAAATAATACCCGACATAACTAATTCCTTCATTGGGAGTTTTTTATGTAATGGATCTACCGCAAAAAATGGTGTTAATAAAATCCCTGCGACGATTGTAATTTGCCATGTTGATGCAACGAGCCAACCAGGTCCAAAAGCTCCGGCAAAACTAAGTGGTGCATAGAAGAGACCAAATCCAACGATACTCCAAACTAACCATTCTTTCGGATTGTTTTTCATATATTGAAAGAGTTGCTTTAAGTTTCCTCTATACATGACAATAAGTAAAAGCATCGGAACCATAAAGTAGTACCGTAATGATGCACTCCAAATCCAGCTTCCACCTTCTAAGTCCATCGCCCGGTTTAAAACGAAGGTAAAGGCAAAGAAAAATGATGCCAATATCCCTACTGCTATAGCTTTCATTATAAAACCCCTTGTTCAGTTTCTTCTTACTACTATACAACAATTTAAATATAATTAAAATTCGAATTTTTCATCTCGCGTGTATCTAGCTCTATATAGTTTTCTTAACTGACTAATATGAGCTTGATGGTACCGATTATGATCAGCTATGTGCCATATCCCCCACCTTATAGTCGCATTTTCTCCCTTTTCATAAAGAACTTCTCGTATTAAATCATTTTCTGTTAGTTTCATACATTCCTCATAAAACATATGTTGCACAACTTCATAATTTTGCATTAATTGTTGCAACGTCTGTTTTCTTAAACTTGGCAGCTCTCCTGCTTCATTTAACATAGGTCCATATATATTTTCAAGTACGAGCGGAATTGCTTCTCCTTTTAATCGGTACACCCAATGTAAATCGACAACTGCTAAATGTTGAAGTAGTTGTCCAATACTATTTTCATTATTTTCTGTCCCTTTAAATGACAGTTCTTTCTCATCAGTACCTTCTACTAACTTTTGCAGTCGTTTAAATGTATCCGTAACCGTCGCATACAAAATCGCAACTTGCGGGTTCATATTTCTTTGCAATAGTAGATCTTTCATATGAAACTCCCCCCTTACAAGAACAACACCATATGTTCATCATCACTATACACACCATTCATCTTTATAGCTCTCTTTTCAATCCCATACGTTTTAAAGCCCATAGATTCATACAACTTTTTTGCTGGCTCATTTGTGGAAACAACACCTAATGTCAATTGTTCCAAGTCCATTTCTCTTGCTCTTTCAATTGCCTTACGTATTAACTCACGTGCAAGGCCACTTCTTCGATTGCTTGCATCTACATACATCGCAACGATATGCCCTTTATGTTTATACGCCTCTTTCTCTTCTGTTAGTAAAGTGACAACTCCAACTAATTGATTCTCTTCATTAAAAGCACCAAATGTACAACTAGTAGCAGCTGATAAATTACTTTCCACTCGCTTAATAGGATTTTCCTGACGAATCGCCTCTTCATAAGTTGTTACAAATGCCTCAGGGTTTACTTGTAATGCTTGTAAACGTAAGTCCCAATATTTTTTTGCATCTTCTTTCGTAAGTAATCGAATCATATTTCTCTATCCCCTTTTAATTAACATAATATTTTTATAAACTACTAATTAAAGATTGATATTCTTCTCTTAACATACTATAACGATAGCGATGAATGAACTGACCTCTACGTAATCGATCATTTCTCATTAATCCTTCGCATACAAAACCAGCCTTTTCATAGCTCTTTCTAGCTTGAAAATTATCTTCATCTACACGTAGCCATACTTTTTCTAATTCAAATTCAAAGAATGCTACATGTAACATACTATATAAGGCTGCTATTCCATACCCTTTACCCCAGTATTCTTTATTACCAATCGCGATTCCCAGTTCTGCATTTTCATTTGTTTTATCAAAGTTTTTAAGATCTACCCATCCAATATGTATGCCGTTCTCTGTAGTGATTGCTCTTTGTTCATAACCATTTTTTCGATTTATACATGCTTCAATCCATTTTTTTGTATCTTCACGAGTGAACGGTGGATATTGATCTGGTACAACTAAATGTTTTGTTACTTTTGTATCTAATGACCATTGATATCGGTCTTCTACATCATCTAGTGTCAGTTCTCTTAATTGAACGAATGGTATATTCATTGTATGATCCCCCTTTTACTTTCCTATAGAAAACCCTTCGAACATTCTTCCTCCATACTGTTCTAACGTTTTTTCTACAAAAGTAATTAATTTTCTTTTCTCTCCTGTTTTATAAAAATGATCGAATGCTGTTACAAATTGATCTGCGTATTGTTCATCATATCTTCTAAGTACCCTTATAAACCATTTTGAACTTCCAAGCCATTTACCATTTACTCTTAATACATATTCATGTAATAAATCAGCTAATAAATTCGCGATAAACAACTCTTCTTCTCTTTTTGATGCACCAATAAAATCATCCAAAGTATCTGTAATAAAATAACGCTTCTGCTCCATCATTTCTTCCGTCCATTTAGCTGGCCCTTTATTTAGTAACTCATTCGCTTCGCTTTTTAATTTCTCAACAATTTCATTTTCCCCTTTTAATACAATACCTTCTGCAACTAATTGTGGTAACGAAGGTCTTCCGCGGTCACAATCTATTTTAAAGAAGGTTTTTAACGTTTCAAAATTATGTACAAATACCTCAACTGGCCACCCATTACTATAGAAAGATTCTCGATAACAAGACGTTAAACTTTGATCAACTATTACAATGTCCAAATCAGATGTTTTTGTCGCTTCTCCTCTTGCAACACTTCCTCCAAGTAAAGCTACATCACAATTCGGAAATTGTGATGTAATGATGCTTTGTGCCGCTTCCATTGCTTTCATAACCGTTCCCCTTTTCTTATTTCACTTTCTTTTTTTCAGCTCTTTCTCTCGCTTTTTTTATATACGGCTCTGCGTCTGGTGTTTTGCATGACGTTGCCCCGTGATCAACGTGTACTTTTCCAATTTCACGTGCAATTTCAATCGCTGCTTGCTCTAAGTCTTCATTACGAATTCCTATCGCGATTAAAGCACGATTCATCGCTTCTTTTTTTCTATTTTTTTCATTATGTATATTTACTTTAATTTCTTCTAAATACGGAGAGAAGAAATCGTCTTGTAACGTTTTATTTTTCATCGCTATATTTGCTAATAAAGACCAGCCTGCTCTTCCAATCCATTCATCATCACACTTTGTCCATTCTTCCATTTTTTCTATCGCGATTGGCGACGTACAAATAGCCGTCATTAAAACATCCATTAAACAATAATAATCAACTTCCTGTACCCATTTATTTAGCAGTTCTGTCGTAACTTTCTTTGGATCTAAAATCATTGTTGCTAATGTCATTGCATCCATATTTTTTGTTTCCCATAATAAAATTGCTAAATCATGATCTTTTTTTATTTTCTTTTTTAACAATTTTAAATTAGCAAAACTAACTCCGAATAGTGGCTCTTTCGCTCCGTGGTTTTTATACGTTTTACGATTCTGTTCTGTTCCGTATTCCTCTAGTTGCTGCATTACTTCTTCAAGTAACATATGCCCACCTCTTTATCTTTTCTGTTGACTTCATATATGTATGTACGATATATTCTACATTATTTTTTGGTTTTCCTATATTTATTTTTTCAAAATACGGTATGTGAAATTTTGTAGATGCGTTTTAATGCAACAGGCACACTCTTCGTCAGCATTCTCTGTATAACTCACTCATTGGGTCTATTATATATAGCAACAAACTACATGCATTTTCATTCCATCCTTGTTTCATTTTAGTAAACCAGCAAAATATTGAAATCTTGCATACTTTTGGACAAACTTTTTTGCTCTTGTAAAAAAGTTTTTTTGCAATTACCTCCCTATAATTGCTAATATAGTAGAGTAGAACTTTTATAGAGAGAAGGAAAATTATGCACAATGGAATTCGAATGACAACTTTAGTGAAAAGGGCTATGTTGATTTGCGCGGGGGTATTATTTACATACGAAGCGGCCTTAGGATCAGCACATACTGCTCTAGCGAGTACAGAGGATGAAGCAAAATCTGTTCAACTTGTAAGTGAAATTCAATCATCTCTTGCACCGAAAGAAGCTCCAAAACAATATAATGGGCAAGTTAGAAAAGTAGCTTACTTAACATTTGATGATGGTCCTGGAAAATACACAGCTGAGCTTTTAGATATGTTAAAGAGAGAAAATGCAAAAGCAACATTCTTCCTTATTGGTTCAAATGTAAAAGCTTTCCCTGATCTTGTAAAACGTGAAGATGCTGAAGGCCACTACGTTGGGATGCACAGTATGACTCATAACTACAAGAAACTTTACACAGAAGGTCATTATGTAGATGAGATGAAGGAAGATCAAGGCTTAATCGCTGGCGTTTTAGGCAAATCACCAGTATTAACTCGTCCGTCTTACGGATCAATGCCAGGATTAAATGAGGCTCTTCGCAACAAAGTTGTTGAGAATGGCTTAAAAGTTTGGGATTGGACAATCGATTCTTTAGACTGGAAGTATAACAAAATGCAGGTTGATGCTGCATCAGCTAAAATTGTAGAAAACGTTCTAAATGGCGCTAACAAGCCAACAGAAGTTATCCTTATGCACGATATTCACCCACAATCCGTAAAAGCAGTACCTGGTATTATTAAAGGACTGAAAGAAAAAGGATATGAATTAGAAGCCTATAGTGAGAACGAACACTTCCCATTAAACTTCTGGCATGATAATCGTATGTAATGAAAAAGACTTGATTTCCTTTAGGATATCAAGTCTTTTTTATCGTTTTGGAAATTTTATATGTTGTTCTTCAATGAAACGAATAATATTTTTTCTATCTTCTTGCGTAATAGTAATACAAAATTCGTACTCTTCTTCTTTACACCATGAAGGATTTAGTTCTATAGATAAACGAACTATAATTTGAAATGTCTCTTCTTTTTCTCCTATAAATTCAAACGACAGATTAGGTTCTATGAAGTCTAGTCGGGTATATGTAGGATTCGGTAATGTTTGAAACCATTCTTTCATGTGTTGTAATTCGCTAGTTTGTAAAAAAGGATCCATCGTTTCAAAAACTTTATTTCCCTCTGAAAGTTTCACTTTTATTATTAGCCAATTACGATCAAATGTATCAAATGCATTGTTAAACTCGTATTTTACAGCTTCAAAATGTAATGATACAATTTCATTTTGAAAAATCATAAATTACCTCCTTATTATTCAAGTAGCTTTATCTTCAAGTATAGAGACTATCCAATTAATATTTAATAATGCTTTTTAAATTATTTTATCATAATTTTTAAATGCATTAATGAAATAATAAAAAAGACTTGCATTCATTACAAGAATCCAAGTCTTTTTCATCTTATCTATTAAAAAATATATCCTACTAACTTCACAATTTCACTAATTAAAATACCTACAACTGCAAAATCAGAATCACCAAATGTTGTATTCTCAAATCCTAATCCGCCTAATATCGGTAATAATATTGCTGGTAGGAATGAAATTAGTAATCCATTTACAAAAGCTCCTAGTATTGCGCCTCGTCTTCCTCCTGTTGCATTACCGAATACGGCTGCTGTTGCTCCTGTGAAGAAGTGAGGAATTAACCCTGGCACTATTACACTCAAACCAATAAATGAAAGTATAAACATGGATAGTAATCCGGCAATAAAACTTGTTAAGAAGCCAATAATAACTGCATTTGGTGCAAACGGGAAGATTGTTGGGCAATCTAACGCTGGTTTTGCATTTGGTACAAGTTTATCTGCAATCCCTTTAAATGCAGGTATTATTTCTGCAATTAACATGCGGACACCCGCTAAAATAATATATACTCCTGCTGCAAATGTAATTGCTTGCATGAAAGAATACACAAGGTAATTTTGTCCGTTACTTAATTCCGTTTCGATAAACTCCTTACCCGCAAATGGTGCAACAATAAAGAATAATACAGCCATCGTTAATGACATAGAAACTGATGTATCACGTAAAAAACCTAGTGACTTAGGCACTTTAATTTGTTCTGTTGATTTATCCTTATTTCCAAATTTACTCCCAACAAACCCTGCCGCTAAGTATCCAACTGATCCAAAATGGCCGATTGCGATATCATCCATTCCTGTAATTTTTCTAACGTATGGTTGTAATAATGCTGGAAAAATCACCATGAGTGCCCCTAAAATGATTGATCCAACAATCACTAATGTAGCACCTTTCATCCCGGTAGTTGAAAATACCGCTGAAATTAAACATGCCATGAATAAGGTATGATGACCAGTTAAAAACACATATTTAAATTTTGTAAAACGTGCAATTAGTAAATTCGCAATCATACCAAATACCATAATTAACGCTGTTTCTTTTCCTAATGTTTGCTGTGCTATTGCAACTACAGCTTCATTATTTGGTATAATCCCTTTAATATGGAATGCTTTATCAAATATTTTACCAAAAACATCTAAAGCTCCAATTAATATAGTGGCTCCACCTCCTAAAACGACGAAGCCCATAATTGTTTTTAAGGTTCCTGAAACCGTATCTGCAAAATTTTTCTTTTGCAGTAGTAAACCACACATAGCAAATAATCCGACTAATATTGCGGGTTGTCCTAAAATATCCTTCATAATTATATCAAACATAGCACTACTCCCCCTTCATTGTTACTACATTAGGTGTTTTTGTAATGCTTCTTTAATTTCATTTAAATCTAAAATATTCGTTAATCCAGCAACTGTTCGATTACCATCTTCAAGGTTACAAATAATATCTTTCGCACCTAAATATAAATCTGCTTGTTCTGATTTACTTGATGCTAAATCTGTGTGTGATACTTCTGCTTGTAATCCTAATTCATTTAAAATTTTCTTCACATTCATTTCTACAATAAAACTACTCCCTAATCCATTTCCACATACAACTAATACTTTTTTCATTTCAATCTCCCCTTTAATTAGAATATTTAGCTATCATTTTTAGCATTTCGTCTATTGAATTTGAATGAATTAACATTTCCACATTTTTCGGATCCGATAACATCTCACTTAATTGTGCTAATGCTTTCAAGTGTGTCTCATTATCAATCGCTGCCAATACAATAATTAAATTTGCGGCATGCTCTTGTTTTTCTGAAAATAGAACACTTTCTTTTAGTTGTAATAAACTCATCCCTAACTTTTTGACCCCCGCTTCTGGGCGAGCATGAGGTATTGCAATTTTAGGTGCAATAACAATATAAGGACCTAATTTTTCTACATTTACAATCATTTCATTGATATATTCTTCAAAGATGTATTGGTTTTGTAATAACGGATCAGCCGCTAGCCTGATCGCATCTTTCCAATTATCAACACGATCTTCAAGATGAATAAATTCTCTAGTTAAAAGTTCGTTTAACATTGGTTTATATTTCTCCTCCTTCTCAAAATACGCAGGACCACTCATAAATTCAATCAGTTCTCTTTTTAAAGATTTCTCATCCACTACGTCAGCATATTTTTGAATTATTCCCATCACTAAATCCACAGAATCTTTTTGGTTTTCTCCATACAATACTCCATTCACTTTTCTTAATAGAGCTGCTTTTTCAGAATCCGATAAAATTGGGTTAACCTTAAAAACCGGCACATTCCCTTTTTCAATTTCAGTAGTCGTAATTATACAATCTACATCAAATATATTTGATTCATATTCCCGTTTTGAAATTGCATTTAATATATCTATATTTGAAAATAACTTCTCTAATTGATACTGCAACATACGTGATGTACCAATACCATTTGGACAAACAAGTAATGCCGTTTTTCGTGGATTGGGAACGATTCCCTCTTTCCTCATCCAAGCTCCAAAATGCATAGTAACATACACAATTTCATCATCGGAAACAGATTTTTTCACATATTCTTCAAAATGATGAATTACCTTTTTCGTAAGAAAATATACCTCTTCATAGTTTTCTTGAATTGTATTTCGTAATGGGTTTTCAATTTCTATTCCATACTTCACACGATAAAATGCAGGTTTCATATGCAAGTATAGATCAGTAAACAACCCATTAAAGTCTTGAAATAAAACACAAGCATAGTGTTGAAAATCTTTAATCATGCGGTCAACAATTGAATGTATTTCATCCATATTATTTTTCTCATAAATATTTTCCTGATAATTTACTTTTGCACCTAACAAATGAGTCGTAATATAATAGATTTCATCTATTGGAAATTTAACAATAAACGCTCGTTCAAACTGCTTTGCTATATATTTTGCAGCTTCAAATTGCTTTGAATCTTGCAGAACATTTTTTTCAGCTTCTTCCATCTCGACGCACTTACCTTTTAGAATACGTCTATGGAACAAATACATGTAAACGCTTAAATTTTCTAGTACCTCATCTGTATATTGGACACCTAAAAACTCTTCACAATTCGCAAGAATTTTTTTTATAGTGTATAATGTTTCTCGTGCAAGAGTATCTGTTTCACTTCCCATATCACACATAATATAATTTACTTGTGATATTAAATACTCCCAGCTATGTTGGCAAATAATTTGAGAGAGGCTTAAAATTAATAAATTTCGTTTACTCTGTTCATTTCCAACGATTTGATATCCTTCCTTACGACCAAAATGTAAAGATAAGTTATACTTATTTAACTCTACTTTTAGCTTTTTCAAATCTGCAAGTACAGTATTACGACTTACCTGCAAAAGGTTTATTAAGTCTTCCAATAAAATTCTTTTTTCCTGTATTAGCAAATATAATATTAACCATATTTTTCTTTCTTTCGGAGAATATTCATATTGATTAATCACACACTCATTTAATTTTTTTACTATCATTTGTTTCGTTTCTTTATTTAAGCAATAACCTAAGTGTCGTATATATTCAATAGAATGTAATCCTTCCTCTTGTAACCAATCGTCAATCTTCTTAATATCATAATAAAGCGTTCGTTTAGAAACTTGAATTACATCAATTAGTTGATTTATAGGCACATAACCTTCTGCTTGAATAATTTGTTGCAAAATATTTATACTTCGAGTATCTAATATCATATTTGGTGTACACCCTTTCTATACTTGTTCACTAATTGACTTGCAAGTATAGATACTAACTTTGCAAAATTAGATTTTTTGAAATCGCTTTCTATTAATATAATATCTATTATTGCTTCTAAATATAAGTCCAAATTTTTGTTTTTCTGCAGTGCAAAGATTGTGCTTTGAAAATTTCTTATGCCTGTGTTTAATGCTATTATTCCCCTTTCTGTTCCTTTTCAACAAAACATGAATATTACCCCTCAGAATTTTTAATACTGTATAGTAGCTTAGCACATATTACTCTTAAGGAGTGATATGTATATGGATTTTCTTTCAGCTGAATATTTGTCAGCCTTGCTTGCCATTATTGTAATTGATTTAGTTTTAGCGGGTGATAATGCCATTGTAATTGGATTAGCAGCAAGACGATTACCGAAAGATCAACAAAAGAAAGTAATTATATGGGGAACTATCGGGGCAATCGCGATTAGAGCTCTCGCTACTTTAGTTGTCGTTTGGTTGTTAAAAATACCAGGGTTACTTCTAATTGGTGGTGTACTTCTTATATGGATCGCTTACAAATTAATTGCTGAAGGCAAAGATCATGATATTAAAGCAGAAGAAGGTTTTTGGTCTGCTATTAAAACCATTATCATTGCTGATGCATTAATGGGCATTGATAATGTCCTCGCTGTTGCTGGAGCTGCGCATGGCAACTTTTCTTTAGTAATCATTGGGCTATTGGTTTCAATTCCAGTAGTAGTTTGGGGCAGTACATTAATTTTAAAATGGGTCGACCGTTATCCTATCATTATTACAATTGGAGCAGCTGTTTTAGCTTATACTGCCGCGAAAATGATTGTGGATGAAAAGTGGTTCACTGCATTTTTCGAAAGTAACCCTTTCATTAAATGGGCATTCATCATTATTGTCATTGCTGGTGTAGTGTTCTTTGGAAAGATGAAACAAAAGACTAAAGATGTTTCTATATAATAACAACGTTCTATTTATAAACAAAAGCGCCACTCATATGAGTAGCGCTTTTTAATATTTATTTCGTTTCCCCATCTTCAGTCGTCTTTACCTTCGTTTTATTTTTATCACGATGGTTATAGTTGTACTTTGAACGATCAACCGGTGTAAATCCTTCCGGTGTGTAGAATCGTAATAAGTCACCATTCACGACTTGGTCAGAGTATTTTAACGATTTTTGAACCATTTGTTCATTTTGTTTTATTTCATCTGTAAATTCTACTGGTTTTCCAGTCGTTGTATCATAGTATTTGCCGTTTAATGCAGTAACTGTTGGACTTACGTAGTTACCATTACGGAACGCAACGACTTGTTTATGATCTGGTGATAATAAATCTGAACCAAATTGAACATAATCTTTTGTATCTGTTCCAAGTAAGTGTAAAAGAGTTGGAAGAACATCAATTTCACCACCGTATTGATGTTGTACGCCACCTTTCACACCTGGTACACGAACGATTAAAGGTACACGCTGTAACTGTGCATTTTCAAACGAGTTAATTTCTTTACCCATTACTTTTGACATTGCTGCGTTATGATTATCTGAAATACCGTAATGGTCTCCGTACATAACGATAATAGAATTATCGTATAAACCAGATTGTTTCAAGTAATCGATGAAACCTTTTACAGATTCGTCTAAATAACGTGCTGTTTGGAAATACGTATCTACAGACGAGTCACCTGTGTTCGCTGGTTCAATTGTCGCTTCCTCTTTATCAATTGGATACGGGAAGTGATTCGATAACGTAATAAACTTCGTATAGAACGGTTGTTTCAATGTTTCTAATAACGGAATGGATTCATTAAAGAATGGTTTATCTTTTAATCCATAGTTTACTACATCTTTTTCGTTCATATCATAGTATGAAGCATCAAAGAATTTATTAAAACCAAATGATTTATAAATATCGTCACGGTTCCAGAATGTTTTATAGTTACCGTGGAATACTGCTGATGTGTATCCTTGTTGCCCTAAAATAGCTGGTGCTGATTGATACGTATTATGAGATTTCGTTGTAAATACAGATCCTTGTGGTAAACCAAACATAGAATTCTCTAACATAAACTCCGCATCAGACGTTTTCCCTTGCCCTGTTTGATGGAAGAAGTTATCAAAGTAAAGCGTATTCGCATCTTTTGTAAATGAGTTTAAGAACGGCGTTACTTCTTGACCATTTAATTTATAGTCAATTAAGAAGTTTTGGAATGACTCTAAATGAATATAGATTACGTTCATTCCCTTTCCTTTACCGAAATACTCAGGGTTTGGACTAGCGTAAGTTGATGTCAAATAATTTCTTACTTCTGTCATATTATCTCCATCAGCTAATGCTCGTTCTGTTGATGCTTTCGCACTTTGAATTCCATCATAAATTGTATAGTTATATGCCCCTAAATATTTCACAATATAATTACGATCGAATGTTCTTGTTAATAATTCAGGACGGTCAGATTCTGCAAGTCCTAAGTTAACACTGAATAATAAAATACCTGCTACAAATACTAAAGATAATTTATGTTTCGCAACACGAATTGGTTTTGGATTTGCAAATTTCGTTGCTACTAACACAATTAAAATAATTGTATCTAAGAAGTATAGCGGATCATAAAGATGTAACAACGCAACAATACTACCACCTAAATCTCCAAAGTTATTCGTTTGTGTTAATGTCGGGAACGTAATAAAGTCACTGAAAAAGCGATAGTATACGACGTTTGCGTATAAAAGAATCGACAATAACAAGTTGATAACAATTAACCAAATATAAGATCGTTTCCCTTTTGCAAATAATGCAAGTCCTAAAAATAGAACTGCTGAACTAAGTGGGTTGAAAAACAGCAAGAATTTTTGGATTGTGTTTGAAATTCCTAAATTAAATTCCGTTACATAAGCTGCATATGTTTTGAGCCAAAATAAAATAACGGCAAACAGAAAGAATCCAAAATGATTGCTTAACACACTTTTGCTCTTTAATAAGAATTGTTTCATTTCTCCACCTCTTTTGATCATCCAAGGCTTATTTTTTTATAAGTCTGTCTCTCTATTCAATTTTTTATCTTCAAATAGATTTTATATATTTAACTATATGAAGAATACTAGTAATTATAATTTGAAGCTAGTATTTATTCAACTATTTCTTTTTAGACATTTTGACCTTGGTTTCTATTTAACAAAATAAATTTGTAACATTTCCTGTTTTCTCCCAAGATTCATCCACTAATTATGACATCACATACTATAAACCTTTATTCACTACTTCGCAAATAAATATGTCTCCAGTTCTGGAACATTAATGTAATATAATGAAATTCACAATAGATAGCATTTAATTTTTCGATATATATTATTTCTTCATTCAGTTATTTATGCTTCAGCCATTCTTCTATGTGCAAAATCCAAATCTCTTTCCTCTAATAAAATTATTCTTGAATAATTATTCACAATCCATAAAAATAATGATTATAAAAACCCTCGCTCTCAAAACGAAAGCGAGGGTTTTCATCATTTATTATTGACCTTTGTACATTGCATCTACTTGTTTTTGAAGTTCTTCATTTTCTAAGAACTCATCGTAAGTAGCCTCTTTATCGATTACACCGTTTGGCGTTACTTCGATAATGCGGTTTGCAATTGTTTGTACGAACTGATGGTCATGAGATGTGAATAAAATTGTACCTTTAAATGCGATTAAACCATTGTTTAATGCAGTGATAGACTCAAGGTCTAAGTGGTTCGTTGGATCGTCAAGTGTAATTACGTTTGCACCACTTAACATCATTTTAGATAACATACAACGAACTTTTTCGCCTCCAGATAATACAGAAACGTTCTTCTTAACTTCTTCGCCTGAGAATAACATACGGCCTAAGAAACCACGTAAGAAGCTTTCTGACTCATCTTGTGGAGAGAATTGACGTAACCATTCAACTAAGTTGTAGTCACTGTTCTCAAAGTACTTAGAGTTATCTCTTGGGAAGTACGATTGAGATGTTGTAACGCCCCATTTAAATGAACCACTATCTGGCTCCATTTCACCCATAAGGATTTTAAATAATGTCGTCATTGCAATATCGTTACGACCGATAAATGCAACTTTATCACCTTTATTTAAAGTGAAGTACACATTATCTAACACTTTTTCACCATCAATCGTTTTAGAAAGACCTTCAACAGTTAATAAGTCATTTCCTACTTCACGCTCTGGTGTGAAGCCAACAAATGGATAACGACGAGATGATGGCTTAATATCATCTAATGTAATTTTATCTAATAATTTTTTACGAGAAGTTGCTTGTTTCGCTTTAGATGCGTTTGAGCTAAAACGTGCAATGAAGTTTTGTAACTCTTTTACTTTCTCTTCTTTTTTCTTATTAGCATCTTGCGTTAATTTTAAAGCTAATTGGCTTGACTCATACCAGAAGTCATAGTTACCAACATAAAGTTGAATTTTACCGAAATCAAGATCAGCCATGTGTGTACATACTTTATTTAAGAAGTGACGGTCATGGGATACAACGATTACTGTATTTTCAAAGTTCATTAAGAAGTTTTCTAACCATTGGATCGCTTTTAAGTCCAAGTGGTTCGTAGGCTCATCTAGTAATAGAATATCAGGCTGACCGAATAAAGCTTGAGCAAGTAATACTTTTACTTTCTCTGCACCAGTTAACTCAGACATTTTCTTATCATGAAGGTCTTCACCAATACCTAAACCTTTAAGAAGGATTGCAGCTTCTGACTCAGCTTCCCAACCGTTAAGCTCAGCAAACTCACCTTCAAGTTCTGCAGCACGCATTCCATCTTCATCACTAAAGTCTTCTTTCATGTAAATGGCATTTTTCTCTTGCATTACTTTGTAAAGACGAGTATGACCCATAATTACAGTTTCTAATACTGGAAACTCTTCATATTCAAAGTGGTTCTGTTTTAATACTGCTAGACGCTCGCCTGGCGTAATATGTATGTCACCTGTTGATGGTTCGATTTCTCCAGATAAAATCTTTAGAAACGTTGATTTACCAGCACCGTTTGCTCCGATTAAGCCGTAGCAGTTACCTGGCGTGAATTTTATGTTAACATCTTCAAACAATTTGCGATCCGCGAAACGCAAACTAACGTTACTTACTGTAATCATTTGTGTCCTCCTACTAATACCGCTTATTTCAGCGTTTTCTCACCGATTGTCTTAAAAAATCGCATATTACGACTCAATTATTGTAGACTATAGCTATTATATAGTAGAAGCTGGATGAATAGCAACGGTTGATTGCTATTCCTTTCTTTACAAACTTGAATAAAACCTTTGTTTTTAATTATATTAAAGTTACATACACACTTTAAGGAGGATTCATTTTGAAAAAAATATTTATAATTGGAGCATTATGTTTATCAATTGCTTCCTTAACCGCATGTAGTAGTAACAATACAAAAACACCTACTGAATCAAAACAAGAGAAAAAAGAAACAAAAATAACTGTCGATTCAATTATCACTGAATTTAAAAACGCTGGTCTCCAAGCAGAAAATCCAACCGACCTTCCGCAAAAAGAATTTGGTAACCTTCGAAAAGAAGGAAAACGTATTGTCGTACCTGCTCTTGGTGAAGATAAAGGCGGTCGATTATTCGAAATTACAAAGAAAGAAGACCTAGAAAAAGTAAAAAAATATTACGATGAATTAGGAAATTCTGCTCCTATGTTATTCTCTCATACACATGCAAAAGGAAATTTTCTTCTACAAATGAATGGCGATATGAAAGATGAAGAGTTTGCAAAATATAAAGATGTGATGGACAGGTTTATTAAATAAGAAAAATCCCCACTTGAAATAACGGATTCAGTTTAGAGAGAAAAAATACTAATAACCATTAGAAATAATATAATCATTTGAATGCATTTCGCATTATAACTAGCAAGTTAAAACGCTCAGAAAATATTCTGAGCGTTTTTATTTCCTTCTTCAATTAAAGCACCCGTTAGTGTAAAAAGCTATTTCACCATTTGGATTGTTAACTTATCTTTTAGCATTGAACTATATGAGTCAATTTCATATTTTGTATTATTGATTTTTTCTTTTTTCATTTTTAACATATCGAATATTTCTAACTCTAAATCCCTTCTAGCCTCAAGAACTTTTATCGTTCCTTCTACACCTGAATGATTATGTTCTTTCCCATAGCCTTGGTTCGTGTAATAGTCGACAATTCCTTTGGACCATTCTGGATTTCTTTCTTTTAATGCCTTCCTAAATGAAAATTCAAGATCATCTTGTTCTACATAGAATAACATTGGATTTAAATTCTCTATGATTTTTGCAATTTTCATTACATAATTTATTATTTTTTCTTTTTGTTCACCGTATTTAATCATCCCAATTGTTAATGGATTTTGTATGAAACAACATTCAAAAATATAAACCTTATTATCTTCTAGAGCAATTTCAGCAAAGTCATTCCATTTGTCAGCAATTAATTCGATATTTTTATCGAATGGTAATTCATATATATCGTTTCTTGAAATATCGTTACATAATTCGTCCGAAAACTGGTCACCAAACTCATTTTTTATCTTTCTGTATGGTAATAAATAATTGCTTCCTTTTTTTAAAACTCTTTTAAGAAGAACTTCTTTAAAATCTCCACTGTTAGATACTAATCTATCGAATTCAAATTTATTAAAACAAGATACACCATCATAGTCGGCTGGGTGGTTCAAATTCCCCTCTAAAAATAGTTCAACTTCAATTTTATTTTGGTTTAGAATTTCATTTATTAGCTTTGCAGTGGTCGATTTTCCGAATCCAGGTAAACCTTCTACTATTATTAGTTTTGTATTCATATTTATAAATCCCTTCCTTCAAAGTATTTAACCAAGATTTAAAAAATTACTTACTCCACTGCAATCACTCCTTCAAAATACGATATTCAACATTTCCTTTGAAAAATCCTTCTTAAAGTAACCTGACCGTTAACTTAAGAACATTTTTTCACAATCTCTATCATTATTTTAACATAAATTTTCCATTTACCTTTTAAAAAAGATAGTACACCATTATTTGAGTGAACTATATAAAAAAGGATGCTAAATCATATGTGATTTAGCATCCCTAATTTGTGTGTTATTTTATATTTTCTCTCCTATAACGGAACCAGTTACTTTTAAAAGTGGATTCTTTTATTTCCTTTCACTTAATTTCTTTGCATAATTCTTCATTTTACTCGTTAATCCTATTAAAGCAGGTAACAATATTGGCATCACAATAATAGCTAATAGTAACAGTGCAACACCAACAACGGATGCTACTTGTATAAGCGTTAATACACCTGAAGGGATTAATGCAGCAAATGTACCTCCTAAAATAAGTGCTGCTGATAATACGACTCCTCCAATATGACGAGAAGCAGTTACAATTTTCGTCGCTGGGTCCCCTTCTAACTCATTGTATCTCATCATTACAAAAATACTATAATCCACTCCTAAAGCGACTATCATTATGAAACTAAAGAACGGAACATTCCAGCTTAATGAATCTACATGTAAAACATGCGTACTAATTTGTTCACTTATCCCTAATGATGCAAAGTACGCTAATAGTAACGATCCAATAATAAAGATGGTATTTAATAATGAACGTGTAATCATCATTAATACAATCGCGATTCCAATTAACATAATTGTAGCTGTACGTAAGAAGTCTTGCCCTGTTACTTCTTTTAAATCAACGTTTCTAGCTGTCGTTCCTCCAATTGCTGTTTTCGCATGATTTAATTCCGTCCCCTTCAAAGTACCATCTATCGTTTTATTGATTTCTTGAATAACTGGCATCGCTTCTTTTGAATACGGATTTACGTCTAAAATGATTGTCATTTTAGCAGTCTTTCTATCATGTGACATGTACGTATTCAAAGCTTTTTGGAAATCTTCTCCCTCCAAAACTTCTTTTGGAATATAGAATTTCTCAGAGCTTTTTGATTCATTTAGTTCTCCTAAATATTTCTGAGCATCCCCTAGGCCGTTACTTACCTTTTCAAGGCCTTCTGTACTTTTAGATAGTCCTGATTGTAATTGCCCCATCTGTTCTTGCAAGTCTTTCAGTCCGGTTAATAGCTGGCCTTGCCCATCGTTTATTTTCGTTAATCCGGTTTGTAATTCAGATGACTTGTTCACAATTTGTTTTGAACCTGAAGCACCTTCATTTAATCCATTTTTAAGATCAGCTGCTCCTTTTTGTAACTTAGTAACTCCGTTGCTCATTTCTTTTAAGCCATTATCCACTTTCAATAACGATTGATTCGCTTCTTTAAATGATCCCATCGCCGCATTGTGTTGCGTTGCTAATTGATTTAATTCATTTGAAAGCCCACCTAATTGCTTTTGAGCCTCTTTAGCAATTCCTATCGTCTGCAGAATGTTAGAGTCATTTGCTAATTCTGGTTTCGTTTGAATGAAATTGGTCATTAACATTTCAATTTGTTCATAACCTTTCTTCGCACCGTCAATCGCTTGAGAAATACTTCCGAAATATTGATCGTAAGAACTTAAACCTTTTTCTAACTGCGTATAGCCAGCATGAAGTTGTGAAGCTGCATGAGATAATATACTTATATTTTCATTTACTGAAGTTAACCCATTCTCAATTTGCTGCGCACCTTTTGCTCCATCATTTATGCCATTAGATAGTTGATTTAAAGCTGTTCCTAATGCCGATACACCATTTTTCGCTTCATTTGTTCCATCAATTAACTTTTGAACGTTTGCAAGACTATTTGAGTCCTTATTACCCATCTTATCTTTCGCAGTAGTTAATCCATCATTAATTTCCTTTATACCACCATTGGCATCTCCTAAACCTGTATTTAGTTCACCAGCTTGTTTATTTATATATAGTTCTTTAATCCTATCACCAGTTGGACGTGTCGGTGCATATACTTCTGAAACACCTTTCACTTTCAAAATCTTATCAGTTAGTTCATCTAAAGTTTGAAGTGAACTCGCCTCATCTAACTTGTTATTCGATTGAATGACTAACGTACTTGGTGAAGAAAAACCAGGTGGAAAATGTTCTTCTATTACGTTAATCCCCATTTTCGACTCATATTTATTGTCTACTTCAAATAAGTCGTTGTAATTAAGTGTATTAGAATACTTTAATATGAAAGGAATCGATATCACAAATACAATAATTAAAGCTACAAATGGTCTTACTACTGAGTTTTTCGCAAAGAATCCCCATAGACGACTGTCTTCATGACCTTTAAATGTTTTAACGGGATAAAACATCCCTTTTCCTAAAAGCACCATGAAAAACGGATTTAACGTAGTTAATACTAGTAATAAAACTGCGACACCAATTGCTACCGCTGAAGTAGATTGATATAATTTAAAACTCGCTAAAGCAAGAGATGCAAAACCAATTAGCACTGCTATCCCGCTATATAAAACGGTTTTCCCTGCCGATTTAAATGTTTCTTTCGTAGCCAAAAATGCGTTTTCTTGTTTACTTAATTCTTCTTTAAATCTTGTAAATAATAAAATATTATAGTCTGTTCCAACCCCAAACAGGACAACAACGACAAACACTTGCGTAAAGTTAGAAAACGGAAAATTAAATTGATCTACTAAATGGGTAATAATCCCCATTGAAACTAAATATGATACCCCAACAGTAAGAAGAGAAACGATTGGAACAATAGGTGAACGGAATACAATGATTAATATTACAAGAATGAAAATAATTGAAATAACTTCAGTCTTTTTCACTCCCTCTTGAGAGGATGTAAGAAAATCACCCGCGATTAAGTCACTTCCTGTTAAGTACGTTGTTACCTCTTTCGTTTTCACTTTATTATGAAGATTATTTGTAACTTTCGATATTTCACCATGCTTTTTATCTATCGATATTTGCGTTAAAATAGTCGTTTTATCTTTAGAAACTAATTGTTTCTCTAAGTCTTTATTATCTAAGTCTTTATTATCTAAATGTGAAACAATTTCTTTAATTCCTAATTGTTCTTTTTCATTTTGCAAAACGTTGATTGTTTTTGTAATTTCCTCTTTTTGTTCAGTCGTTAAAGCTGTGTTACTACCACTATTAAAAACTGCTATAATCTCATACTTTTCTGTCCCGTCTTTATTCATTTCTTTTATCATTTTGTCAGCAATACTACTTTGTTCTGTATTAGGAATCGTAATGTGCCCTTTTTCTTTCACTAATTTATCCATATTGGGCATCGTAACGATCATTGTAATAGTAATAACTATCCATAATAGAAAAGATAAACTTCTCCAATTTTTCAGCTTGCTCATTTGCATCATCTCCCGCGATTAAAATTTCATGTTAGTTTCGGAATGAATATTCATTCCTACCATTTTAAAATGCCATTTCGGAATGAACGTTCATTCCTATTACTCTATTACATTGTTTTATAAACTCTATTAAACTACTTTTTCGGAATGAATGTTCATTCCTTTAGTTACACAAATACCCTCTCCTACTCTCATTTTTTAATTCTATTCAGGAATGAATATTCATTCCTGTCCTTATAAAGCTATAGAATCAAATGATTCTTATAGCGTTCCAAGAGCTTTCTTCCAATTCTTTTACTAATTCTTTTGAGTACTCTAATTGCCCTGTTGCAATTACTTTAATTAATTTTTCTAACGGTTGATATACAATAATAATTAAAGCAACTGGAGGTAACGGACGGAGTAAGCCTTTTACAATCCCATCTTCTATAATATTCATAAAGAAGCCTATAAAATCATCAAATATTTTCTTGCTTTGTTCATCAAGAAAATAACTATCACAGTGAGAATTTGTAAACAGAAAAGCATCCACATTATTTCTCGCAAATTCAAATAAACGGTTATACGTATGACTAAACTGTTCACGAATATTTGCTTCAACAGGAAAATCCGTTTTTATCATTTCAGAAAGCTGTAACATACTTTTTGAAAATAATGAGTTAACAAGCGCCTCTTTATTTTCAAAATAGCGATAAATAGTACCCGCACCGACTTTTGCCTTTTCAGCGATCATTGGAATTGTCGTACCATCGTAACCACGCTCTGCAAAAAGTTGCATCGCAGCATCAAAAATATCCTCTTGTTTGTTTTTAGCCATTTTTTCCACCTCTATTTTCAGGAATGAAAATTCATTCCGTTTTTAATTATAAATTACAGGAAATAAAAGTCAAGTGTGTGACTACGTATAGTTGTAATTTTATTCCCTTATTTGTGAATAAAATTATATCAGCGATTTTCAGGATATATCAACTTACCGACAAAAACCGATGCCCAAAGAGAAAGCTGTCCCAAAATTTGATTTGGGACAGCCCTATTTTTTAAAAGAAATCATAAATAAATGCTTCTCGTACCGGAACTATTTTCTCAAACGCTCGTATTTCCTCTTCGCTTCCGTTAATTAATTCAAGTTCATTTAGTTCTAATGGACGTTTATATCCAAGCATTATTGCCGATAGTGCATTTATATCCAGTTTAATTCCTTTTTCCGTTGTTTCTTCTACAATTGTTATTTCATAATTTGCAAGTCTCACCGATACATTATTCCACGGTGCAAATGAATCTGTAATATGTAAAATTATTTCTTGTTGTATATTGTTCCAGTTTAACTCATACTGTTTTAAGAACTGCTCTACATCTACAATTCTTCCCATAAAATATGGTTTTATTTCTGTTTTCACACGTGGTTCTTGCAATGTATATAACAACTGTTCGTTTTCACTTACTGTCATTTCAAGTTCTTTAATCATAGAATCATGTTGGCAAATAAAGTTCCATAGACCATTTCGTGCTTCATTATGCAGTGGTACGAATTCTTCTACAGTCATTTTAGATTTTTCTATTTTATATAACATGTAACCTGCTGCAGTTTTATTTTCATCGTAGTAAATTGCTAATGTTAAATCATCATAAACTGCTTGTAACCACCATTTTTCATTGCGAACTAGCATACCAGAAAAACGTTCTGCAAATGTTTCATAAAGCTTCTCGACTTCTTCTGAGTGATTTTCTTTATTGAAACGTTTCACAGTACCATTCACTTGTTTTTTCATAACTAAATCACTCTTTGTCATATGACATACAAGAAGATTCGCACAAAGTTCCCAGCCATATTTACGGTAAAATGCAACAGCAAATGGATGTAACATCGATACTGTATATCCGTCTTTTTTCATCGTTTGAAGTGAATGTTGAAGTAATTCTTTCACATATCCGCTTCTTCTATACTCTGGATACGTTGCTACCCCTGCAACGCCACCCATTTTAAATTTTTCTTTTCCTATGTATATATGAAACGGAATAAGGTGTAGTTTTGCCGCTAAGTCATTACCTTCCATAATACCGTACACTTCATGACTTTCCTTCATTCTTGTAAGTTGCTGCTGCAATCGATCCTCTTCAACTTTATATTGAAAAGCGTATTCTGATAAGCGTAATGCTTCTCTAAATTTATCTTCTATTAATCGTATAACATTCATATATTTCTCCTCCCTCCTTTATTTGAATTGTACCATAATTCTAAACGTTACAGTTCGGTGAATGAAATTATACTAGCTTATTAACAAACATCCAATATGAAAAAGCAGATACATCTCGTATCTGCTTCTCATCACTTTATTTAGCTAACTTTTGAAGTTCTTCGAAGAATGTAGGGTATGATACACCAACTGCTTCTGCATCTTCAATTGTTGTTTTTCCTTTTGCAATACATCCCGCAATCGCAAGCATCATTCCGATGCGGTGATCACCATAGCTATTAACTGTATTACCTTTTAGAGCTGATTTCCCGTAAATAATCATCCCGTCGTCAGTTGCCTCTATGCGAGCACCAAGTTTTGTTAATTCCGCTACGACTGTATCAATACGGTTCGTTTCTTTTACTTTTAATTCGTGTGCATCTTTAATTACTGTAATTCCTTCTGCTTGCGTTGCCGCTAAAGCGATAACAGGAATTTCATCAATTAATCTAGGGATAATATCTCCGCCGATTTCGATTCCTTTTAATGAAGATGTTTCAATTGTAATGTTTGCAGCTGGTTCTGATGCTCCTTCGTTAATTGGCTCTACAGTGAACGTAGCACCCATTTTCTCTAAAACATCAATAATACCTGTACGAGTTGGATTCATTCCTACATTTTGTAATACTAGTTTACTATTTGGAATAATTGCACCTGCTACTAAGAAAAATGCAGCTGATGATACGTCACCTGGTACTTGAACATCTGTCGCTGTTAACTTTTGTCCACCTGCTAGTTTCACTGTCTTTCCTTCGCGAGTTACTTTAACGCCAAATGCTTCGAGCATTCTTTCCGTATGATCGCGTGAAATATGTGGTTCTGTAACAGCTGTTACACCTTCTGCACGAAGTCCTGCAAGTAAAATAGCTGACTTTACTTGTGCGCTTGCTACCGGCGAAGTGTATTCAATTGCTTTTAAATCTCCACCACGTATTGTTAGCGGTGTAAACGTTCCTTCTTCGCGCCCATCAATGTTCGCACCCATTTGTTTTAATGGATTTGTTACACGTTTCATCGGTCTTTTTGCAATAGATGCATCACCTTGTACGCAAGAGAAAAATGGTGTATTTGCCAAAATTCCTGACATTAAACGTATAGTTGTACCCGAATTACCAACATCTAATACAGCTTTCGGTTCTTGTAAACCTTCTAATCCTTTACCAACTACAGTGACTTCATCACCGTTTTGCACGATGTCTACTCCCATTTCTTTAAAACAAGAAATTGTACTTAAACAATCTGCACCGGGCAAGAAACCTTTAATTGTTGTTTTTCCTTCTGCAATCGCACCGAACATGACAGCACGGTGAGAAATTGATTTATCTCCTGGAATTGTAATGTTGCCATTTAATCCGTTAGTAACAGGTTGAATTGTTCTTTCCTTCACGTTTTCACCTTCTCATTTAAATTGTTTCATAAGTTTGGTATTTTTCTTCTCCAAGTGCGAGTTTCGCTTGCATACGATCTTCTTCTCTTTGGAAGCTAATACGTAATACTCCAAGTAATCCTTCACGCGCTTCTAATATTTGCAAGTTCGTAATACTAATTTCTTCGCGCGCTAAAATACTTGTAATGTGAGCCAATGCCCCTACTTTATCTAAAACATCGACGTATAAGTCGTGATAGGCAGGAATCGCCCCTCTCTTTCTTACCGGTAAAGAGTCACGGTATTCTTTCGCGTCTGCAAAATAGCTTTGAATCTCGCCTGCATCTCCGCTAGAAACTGTATCATATAAATCTTCCATTTCAGAGATCCACTCTTTTAATAATACCATTAAATGCTCTCGATTTTGCTTAACAATATCACTCCACATTTTCGGACTACTAGATGCGATACGTGTAATGTCTTTGAAACCTCCAGCAGCTAGCTGATGAATGAGCGGATTATCTCCTGCATGTTTCTCCACTTGCTTTACTAATCCAGCTGCAATAAGATGCGGGAAATGACTTACAATTCCTGTTACATAATCGTGTTCTTCTGTGTTTAAAACAAGGAAATGTGACCCTGTTCCTTTTAACCAATCTTTCAACTCTTCCACATCTTCATTTGGCACGTGATGCATCGGTGTTAAAATGTAAAATGCATTTTCAAATAAATGCGCTTTTGCACTTTCAACGCCCGTTTTATGAGAACCTGCCATCGGATGTCCACCAATGAAAGAAATTTCCTTTGAAAACAAAGCTTCCGCTTCATTCATAATTGTTCCTTTTGTACTACCAACATCGGTTACGATAACATCTTCTCGTAAACGAAATGACGCTAATTTGTGTAATAACTTCTTCGTTTCTTCAACTGGAGAAGCAAAAATAATTAGATGTGCCTCTTCACATGCATGTTGTAAATTTACTGCTATTTCATCTACTACGTGTAATTCTTTTGCACGCTCTACTTGTTCTTGAAATATATCATAACCTGTTATCGTTACATCGTGCTCTTTCTTAATTGCTAATGCGAGAGAGCCTCCGATTAAACCAGTTCCAATTAATACTACCTTCTTACGCATTTGCCTCATCTCGAGACTTTCTTTTTTTATTTTCAAAGTGTTGTTTTAACACTGAAATCACTCCTTCATTTTGCTCCCTTGTTCCGACTGTAATACGGACACCATTTGGGAACGGCCGAATAATAAATCCTGCATGTGTACAAGCTTCATAAATCTCTCCAGTATTCTCAACTGGTAAGAAGATGAAATTTGTTTGCGATGGATAAAATGGAATATCATTTTCCTTACAAAAGCTCTCGTATTGTTGTAATCCTTCTGTATTTACACGAACTATTTCTTCAATAAACTCGTCATCACCAAAAGCAATCGTCGCTGCTTTTTGCGCTAATGAAGATACGTTAAATGGCAAACGTACGACATTTAATTTCTCAATTAACTCTTCCTGTCCAATCGCATATCCTACGCGGAAAGAAGCTAATCCGTACGCTTTGGAAAATGTTCTAAGCACAAGAATATTTTTATGCTTTTCTAAAAGCGGTAATGTCTCTGGGAAATCTTTTGCTGTTACGTATTCATAGTACGCTTCATCAATGACAATTAACGTATTTTCACTAATCCCTTCAATGAATTGAGTCAATTTTCGGTCATTCACATATGTGCCTGTCGGATTATTTGGATTACAAATCCATACGATTTTCGTATTATTATTTACCGCTGACGAAATTTCGTCTAAATCGTATACACCGTTATTTAGTGGAACTTCTTTCACTTCACAGCCTTCAATAATCGCATGATGACGGTACTGCGGGAATGTTGCACCTGCCGTTACGATGTTATCTCCTGCTTTAAGTGCTGCACGACTTATGATTTGAATGACTTCATCTAAACCACTACCGCAAAGTACTTGTTCCATTTGTACTTGTAATTTATTTGCAATTGTTTGACGGAGCGTTGTCGCACCTCCGTCAGGATATAAAGCATGATCCAACCACGATTTTTGCAACTCATCTAAAACACGTGGTGAACAGCCGAATGGATTTTCATTCGATGCTAATTTCACAAATGCATGATCTCCGTACACTTCTTTCATTTGTTCAGGTGATTTACCTGGTTTATATGGTTGTAATGATGATAGTTGATCTTTTACTTGCATGTTAAAACCACCTTTTTATTAAAATTCTTTTGCGTATTTATTATGTTGCGTAATGTTTTGTTGAATTAACTCCATACGATCTTTTCCGAATTGTTCGACTAGTGCATGTGCAAGTTCCCATGCTACAACGGATTCAGCTACTACACCTGCTGCTGGTACTGCACAGCTATCAGACCTTTCAATACTCGCTTGAAATGCTTCTTTCGTATCAATATCAACACTTGCTAACGGTTTGTATAATGTAGGTATTGGTTTCATTACACCTCTTACGACAATTGGCATTCCCGTTGTCATACCGCCTTCTAAACCACCGGCATTATTCGTTTTTCTCGTGTATCCTTGTTCTTCATCCCATAAAATTTCATCGTGCACTTTACTTCCTGGATGTCTTGCTGCTTCAAAACCAACGCCAATTTCAGCACCTTTAAATGCATTAATGCTCATAATTGCACCAGCAAGTTTTGCATCTAATTTACGATCGTAATGAACGTAACTACCAACGCCAATCGGCATTCCTTCTGCAATGACTTCTACAATGCCTCCTATTGAATCTCCGCTACTTTTTGCATGATCAATTGCATTCATCATCTCTTGTTCTACTTCTTTATCTAAACATCGAACTGGTGAATTTTCAGTAATCGTTTGAATTTCTTCAATTGACAAGTTAGAAATATGTTTTGCTTTTACTCCACCGATTTCAAGTACATGCCCTGCAATTTCTACGCCTAATTCTTTTAAAATTTGTTTCGCAACTGCTCCAGCTGCAACCCTTACTGTCGTTTCTCTTGCAGACGAGCGCTCTAGTACGTTTCTTATATCACGGTGACCGTATTTAATTGCTCCATTTAAATCCGCATGTCCTGGACGTGGCTTCGTAATTGTACGTTTCATGTCTTTACTTTCTTTTTCCGAAATTGGCTCTGCCCCCATTACTTTCGTCCAATGTTTGAAATCATCATTTTTTACGATTAACGTAATTGGTGAGCCAAGTGTCATCCCATGACGAACACCACTTACAATTTCAACTGTATCCGTTTCAATTTGCATACGTCTTCCGCGTCCGTGCCCTTTTTGCCTTCTTAATAATTCTTTATTTATATGTTCCGCCGCCAGCGTTAAACCTGCTGGTACACCTTCTAAAATAACTGTTAACTGCGGTCCATGTGATTCTCCAGCTGTAATGTATCTCATTTCTCTTGCCCCTTTACTATTTTTTTGTACAAAAAAGTCCCTACTGAGCGCTCAGTAGGGACGATGTTTATCGCGGTACCACCCTAGTTATAGACTTCTTTCGTCTACCTCTCTTCTTTAACGATCGTAAGACCGTCTTTTCCTCCAAAATTTGGCGAAAAAGATGCTCCAAGGCTGTAATTCATGCTTACCTTTGTACTGATTCACACCGACCATCAGCTCTCTTTAACAGGGAGATAAGCACTACTGTTTCCTCTTCAGCGCATATATGATATGGAATTAAGATAATTTATTTTTGAATCCTTTTAACTCTTCCATGAATTTATGGAATTCTGGAATATCCATTTGTTGTGCAGAATCTGATAATGCAACTGCTGGGTCTGGGTGTACTTCAGCCATTACTGCATCTGCGCCAATTGCAAGTGCTGCTTTTGCTGTTGGTAATAATAAATCTCTACGTCCAGTTGAATGCGTTACGTCAACAACAACTGGTAAATGTGTTTCTTTCTTTAAAATCGGTACTGCTGAAATGTCTAATGTGTTACGTGTCGCTCTTTCGTATGTGCGGATACCGCGCTCACAAAGAATAATTTGGTCGTTACCTTGTGCAATGATGTATTCCGCTGCATTAATGAACTCATCAATTGTTGCTGCTAATCCACGTTTTAATAATACTGGCTTGTTAACTTTACCTACAGCTCGTAGTAAATCGAAGTTTTGCATGTTACGTGCACCAACTTGAATTACATCAACGTAGTCTAATGCCATTTCAACATCGTTCGGATTTAAAATTTCACTAATAATCGCTAAGTCGAACTCATCTGCTACTTGGCGTAAGATTTGTAATCCTTCTACTCCTAAACCTTGGAAATCGTATGGAGATGTTCTCGGTTTGAAAGCACCACCGCGCATTAATTTTAAGCCTTGGTCTTTCATCGCTTGCCCTACTTGGCGAACTTGCTCTAAGCTTTCTACCGCACAAGGTCCCATAATGAACGTTTGTGTTCCGTTACCAATCAATTCACCTTTTACGTCAACAATTGTGTTTTCTTGTTTCTTTTTACGTGATACTAGTAATGCTTTACGGTTATCATCTTCTTGTAATTCTAAGCTAGCTTTGAAGATTGTTTTGAAAATATGTTGAACCGTTGATGTTTCGAATGGTCCTTCGTTATTCTCTGCGATCATATCAAGTACTTCACGCTCACGTACTGGATCAAAACGTTTCGTACCTTGTACTTGCTTTTGCTCCCCAATTTTTTGAACGATTTCACCACGTTTGTTTAAAAGGTGTAATAGTTGTAAGTTAATTTCATCTACCTGTTTACGTAATTGATCTAATTCATGATTTGCCATTTGGAAATCCTCCTCTAATGTTTTAAAAGTTATAGTGAGAGAATGAAAAATTCTCTATTTTCTGAACTGGTCAATTATACAAATTTAAAGTGGAATCGATCCCTCTTCTTATTTTAAACTAATAATTAGTACAAAGACACTATCTACTAATTAAAAACCCACTTTTTTGTACAAAAAATCCCTACTGATTCAATCAGTAGGGACGATATTTATCGCGGTACCACCCTAGTTGTAGACTTCTTTCGTCTACCTCTCTTCATTGTTAACGATCATCTGACCGTCTTTCCCTTCATAAAGACAATGCTATCTTTACTACGAAAAAGATGCTCTAGGACTGTAATTCGCTCTTGTTTTTGTACTGGTTCACACCAACCACCAGCTCTCTGTTACAGGGAAACAACAACTACTGCTTTTCCTTTCAACGCATACATATTTAATTTTCAAGTTGGGCCACTAAAATACAAAAAGTCCCTACTGAATAAATCAGTAGGGACGATATTTATCGCGGTACCACCCTAGTTGTAGACTATCTTTCCGTCTACCTCTCTTCACTGTTAACGATCAATTGACCGCTTTTTCTTCATAAAGACAATACTATCTTTACTACGAAAAAGATGCTCCAAGACTGTAATTCATGATTATCCCTGTACTGGTTCACACCAACCACCAGCTCTCTGTTACAGTAAGACTAACCACTACTGTGATCTCTTCATTGCACTTTGTTTATTCAAATGTTTTTTGAAATTGAATAAGTATGATTCGTATTATAGAACGCTTTTCAAAACACTGTCAACAACTTTTTATATATTTTTTAAAATTCCACTTTCGCCCTACATTTCTTCTTGTAAATTCTCCATAACAATTCCGATGCGAATTATCTCATTATCTATTGCATTTATTACACATTTTTCTACTTTATACCCGATTAATAATTCTTTTATTTGAATGATTTCCGTTTCAAGTAAATCCGCTTCCTGAAGCGTTTGCAGTAAAGTAAAAAATACGTTTGCATACAACTCTTTATACATTTTTATACTCTCTGTCTTCTCAAGTATTTCATTGAATAACTGTTTTAACTCCGTTTGATTTCCCTTTCCACCTACGTCCGAAAATGATTTACAAATTATCGATAACCCTCTTTCTACTATTTCATCCATAAATAAAATAATACGTAAAAGCATTACATATTCTCTAGCTGTGATTTCACCCATTTTCGGTCGTTCTCGCAAAAATATACTGAGCCAAGCTGCCCAAAATTTTTGTTGCTCTTTTGCGCTTAACGTTTTGACGTAATAGCATAAAAACTGCATAAACTTAATTTTACTTTCTTCATTTTCTCGTATAAGTAAAGGGTATAACCAGTCTGTTTTTTGTTCCCAATACAGTACACATTTAATAAATACAAAACTGAGCCATTTTAAGAAAGCTTCCCTCGTATGCGGATGTAATACTTCTAAATGTTCTACTGCATACTTAATAAATCGCTTCATTTCTGTAAATAAAGGTAAATTTATTTGCGTGTAACATAAGCCGGCCCATGCATATTTCGTAATCTCATTTTCCTTCTTTAACTCTAAGTACGGTAACAAATATTTTCGGCACCATTGTTTCTCAATATGATAAAGAAATGTAATATCCGCTACTAAACGCGCTAACATAAAATTTGTCCGTTCTGTACTAATTCTTACTTGTTCTTCAAATAAAAATAAATATTCATACACATTACGATCGTATAAATGATCATATGATAACAGTTTTAATAATACAGCTGTCATTTTCCCAACAGGATGCTGAATCGATTCATTGTAAAAATCTTGTTTTCCAAGCTTAAAATCCGTGTCACTTTTCATTACTTGAGGGAATACTGAAAAAGCAAACCGTTTTACATTGCGTATACTATTTTCCTCTAACTCTTCTAACCGATTGCTAATTTCATATAGAAAGCTACTAATTAACCAATGAAATGCAGTATTTCTAACGAATTTCTGCAACAGAGGAATAACTTTTTGTATTTGTTCATTTGTCAGTCCTCGGTTATTTCGCCACTCTCTAATACAAACAAACCAAACTTCATTACTTATTTCGTGCATACCTACTAATTGATAAGCAAATGAAATACTCCATTCTGTATTCAATTTACATGCTTTCGATAACATCTCTAAAAAATGACGTTGTTCAAACACACCATCTTGAGAGAATTGGCGAACTTGTTTCATAATTTCTTCATCTTTCAGCTGTAATAATCCATCAGCAGTTACATTACAAGTAATACTTTGTTCTGTCGTCTCTCTCTTTTTTACACTGTATCGATCAGAATGAAAGTGTGGATGTTTTTGCTTCATTAACTCATAACCTTTTGCTGTAGATGGGCTATTCGAATCACACGTGAATAATAAATCTAACAGTAAACAAACATCAAATGCCCTCTCCTCTGCAAGGTTCTTTAATACAATTTGAATGACTTCTTCCTTTGTTTTTTCTAAAGAGAGTGCGTAATGATTTTTTATAAGTTGAAAAACTTCTTGTTTATACGTGACATCTAAAAGAATTTCTTCCTGTAACAACCATTTCATCTTCTCATCGGCGCTTACAAATATATTTTTATTCATCGCATCAATGGCAATTCGATTTTGAAGTATGCTGCTTGCTTCTATCATTTCAGTAATATAATAATTTGCTTTTTTCTCATTGTTTTCACATAAATAGGCTAAACACTCTTTTACAATTTGAATTAAAAACGCAAGATCATTTTGCTGAAACTCTTTTTCCACATTTTCCTTATCCCTTTTTTTCAGTGCCGTTTGCCTTAGTGATAACATCCGCAACTTCTCTATTCCCATCATCATAATTGGAACGGCGTAATAAGAAATATGCGGTTTCATCTTTTCATTCCAAATTTTCTCCACATAAGAAAATGTAGACACGGGTAAACGACTCGACTCCTCAAGTTCTATTGATTCTTGCGTATTATCATTTCCCCACTTTCTTTCACGCTTCAATTTAAGTTTTCCGTCCAAAATAAACGTTAATAACAATAAAGCGATTTCTTTATGCTCAGGAAAAGAACATTTTTGCAGTAAGTAAGAAATTGTTTCGATCGATTTACTATCTTTTTCAGCTGTTTCTAATAAAAGCAGTGTCCACCGTGCAAACAACAATGGGTCCATCTCGATTTTCGTCTCACTTAAGTAACTACAAATTGTTCTCCATAATAACGGAGATAGTTTAGATTGATTTTTAAAAATTAATTGAAATAATTCTTTTTGGTGACTAAAAAGAAATTGTTCCACTAACCATTTTGCAAGTAATTCATCTACCTCGTTATAATTTGATGTAATTAAAAATAAATTTTGTAATTTTCCTTCCGCTTCAAGCCATTCCACCCACTCATAATCATGAGCAAATTCAACGAAGTAGCGGACTGTTTCAATTTTTTTAATAGATTGTTTTATGTATGATAATTGTTCCTGCTCTACAGAAGGTGGAACTGTTACTATGTCACGAATGCGCATTCGTTTTGTAATATAATTATCACCCATTAACTCCGCCCATCGTTTTACTGCTTTAACGAGCGACTGATGATTATTACCTTTATTCGGATATACAATCGGCCGTATTCCTAAATGCTCCCAATGATATGTATTTTCTCCTTGTGCGACAAATGCATAACGCCTTGTACTTGGTGGTAAACCAGTTGCTAAATATTTCATTACTGGATCATTATGGCTATATCCAACGAACAAAACGGTATAATTCGAGAATAAATCAACTAAAAATCTTCTCGCCCATCCTTCCGTCAAGTAAGCCCTTCCAAAATCACCATCTGTTAAAATTAATGCTTCTTTCTCTTGTTCTATATTGCCATGTATGTAAGCGAGTCCTTTAAACGCTCTACCTGTAGGTAACGCAGGTGCGTAATATACGTTTAATTCTCTATTCATTTCTTTTATCGCAGTTGTAAAATGTCGATCAAAATTTGTCGTTACAATACGAACTTCCGTGTCTAAAGGAAACAACCTCGGAATTGCATAATGAAGCGGATTCGGTTTTGACTTTTCTATATGAACTAGATCTCTTGCAACTTGATGTACATCTTTTGATTTCGCAATTTTACCAAGATAATAATCATGTGGTTCTGTTATTTCACGTTTTTCTACATATAACGTTTTCGCAATTTCATCAACAAGATCATCAAAATTCGGTAAGTTTGATTTCCCTTTCATAGAAACTCCCGCTCCAACAAATAGTACTAACTTTCCTTGTTCAAGATGATCAATTAACTCGTCTGGAATTTCTACTTCTGAAGTAATCCACACCCAGGATTCCCCCTTACCTAAAAATGTCATATACTCTCATTTTACTATAACATTTTTTCTTTGTTTTTTTAATATTTAGACAAAGATTGAACATGAAAAAGTTTTATATAAATATATTCGTTACAATGTATGAACTCCTAAATTTATTGTAAAACTATGTATAAATCGGAGGTGTAAATTTTGAATGATTTCACAGTAGTGCTTATCAAGTTTATATCGTGCATTATCGCATTTAGTATTGGACTCGCTTTATTTTTCCCTGCAACGTTCGTCCAAATTATTTCATTTAGTCTCTTTGTAACAATCGTATCTTATATGTTCGTTGATAAAATCATATTAAATCGAATCGGCAATACTGGTGCCATTATGTCGGATTTCTTACTAACATATTTAAGCGTATGGATTTTCGGTAATATTTTATTAGACAACTATATGCAAATTGCATGGGGAAGCATCCTTTCCGCAATTGTCTTCACATTATCAGAAGTAATCGTTCATCGCTTCTCTAACTCCCACACAAGGCACCACAACGATAATATTCATATTAATCGCCGCTTTGCATATGGTACAGAGTTTGCTGAAGAGCAGAATATATTGGATAAAGATAAGAAGAAGTAATATTTTGATGCAGGAGCGCCCTTTTTAATTATGTGGTGCTCCTTTTTTGTGTTTTTATTATGGTACGTGAAATTATATCGACGTTTTTTCAAATATATCAACGATTATTTCAATATATCGACGTTTCGACAAAGGATATCGACTTACCGACACTATTTGACATGATTTCCTCTAATAAAGTGAAACTTTAATCAGTGGGGGTTTTCTTCATCCCCCACTGATTATCAGCCCTCACCAATCGGACTTTTATGGACAGTTGATCCCCCACCTAACCTCTTTGCTTTCGCTGCATTTTGAGGTGGGGGTCTTACTGCCCATTAAAGTCGGATAAAAAACTGCCTCTTATTTAGAGACAGTTTCTTTCAAATCTTTTAATGTAATGACATCAGCAAACGCTCCAAACACTACGTTATGATGCTTCACAATGTCTTCAGCACGTAACACCTCTGTATCAAACGTACTATGTGCATCGCTCACTAACGTTACTTTATACCCTTCACTAAACGCCCTGCGAGTTGTCGTATCCACACAATACTGCGTTTGCATTCCTGAAATGATAACATGATCGATTCCCTTGTCTTGCAATACTTCTTTTAGGTCCGTCTTGTGGAATGAATCTGGGGTCGTTTTTTCAACAACACAATCCCCTTCTAGTGGAGCGATTGCCTTATGAATCTTCCACCCCTCTGTACCCTTTTCTAACGGATGATCTTTCGGTCCGTTATGTTGCACATAAATTACCGGAATATCATTTGAACGGCATTCTCCAATAAGCTCTTGCAATATTTCTAAAAACTTTTCCCCATTATGTACTGGCATTCCTGCTGTATACATACCTGCTTGCACATCGATTACGATTAATGCTTTTTTCATTTCGCGCAGCTCCCTTTGTTTGTATAGGCCTCTACATATTCATCATAATACAGTACTTCAATTACATTGGACCAATTCAAGATTGATCCAACGAAATCCTTTATATCTAATCCAGGCATTTCGTATACTTCTTCATCGTTAGCGGTTCCCGTCGCATCTTCAATAAGCGTAACTTTATAGCCTTTTTCAAAAGCAGCGATACTTGTAAATAAACAACAAAATTCCGTATTAAATCCAACGATAACAACATGATCAACTTTATGTTTCGTTAATATATCTTCAACACTTGTATCTTTAAACGCACTAGGTGTTGTCTTCTCGGCTATATAATCCGCAAACCTGGTATATTCTTCTACCAATTCACTTCCAGTTGATTCATAATACAATGTACTTTCTGGATTATCATCTCGGTGTTTTAAGAAAATAATAGGTTCATTCTCCGCTTTAAATTGTTTTAAAACATTTGCAATGAACTCTTTTTCAACAGAAAAATCCTTGCACTCTAAAATCCCCTTCTGCATATCTAATACAAGTAGCGCCTTCACTTCTATCACCTATCCTCTATACGTTTATATTCCATCATCCAACAATCTTCTAATACCCCTTCATGCAGTTCATGTTCTTTTAAAACCTTTACCTTTGTAAATCCACATTTTTCATAACACTTTATTGCACGTTCATTATTTACTTTCGGGTCCATTGCAATGGCTTCTGCCCCCGTGTTCTCCATAATATATGTAATTGCTGTCTGAACGAGTTTCGTTCCAATGCCTTTTCCCCAATAAGTCGGCTCTCCGATAAATTGATCCATTCCCCATACATATTGTGATTCTTCATAGCCATATAATGTTTTCCATTCAGAATCAATGGGGTACATTTGTATGTAACCAATTGGAGTGGTATCAAACTCTATTAAACATCTTTTTTCATAACTGTTTGGATTATGTATGAAATGATCCAGTACCATTTCTACAGATTGCGGATTATCTCGTCCTTCGTAATATTGCAGGACTTCTGGTTCTGTTAACCATTTTGAAATGATTGGTGCATCCTCTTCTTTTACGTACCGAACCGATACATTATCTTTTTGAAATAGCATATAATACCTCTTTTTAATTATTTATATTTTTCCTTTTTTGTGAAATCTTTCATTGCACCTATTAATGCGTATGGTAACAATATAATCGCAAAAAATGCTGTAAACACATTAAATTGAGGGATTTTATATGGCGTGAACCATTCTGTGAAAAATTGAGAATTTAATACTCTATTAAAAAATTCTCCGCCAGGTCTAAAGTTTGGTGCCCATGCAGTTACTTCACAAATAATAAACAGTAATTGTAAAATTATAAATGCCCCTAGATAGCGAAACCATGTCCGTTTCCAAATCGGCTGCGCCCTATTTAATTTACCTTCCATTTAGCCCCCACCTTTTTTATTTGCATCCTTATTAATTATACACTTTCTACGTTTAATTTGTTAAAATTTTCTATATAATCATTCATGCTGGGGGAATTCACTATGTCTAATCCTATACATAAATCAACATTAATCATTCTTAGAGGAAACTCCGCAAGTGGTAAAACAACAATCGCAAAGCAACTACAAGAATATTTCGGACAAGGGACACTTTTAGTATCACAAGATGTTGTACGTAGAGATATGCTTAGAGTACACGATACGATGGGGAATTTATCACATGATTTACTATGTGAAATTACAAAGTATGGAAAAGGAAAATGTGAATTTGTTATTTTAGAAGGTATTTTAAACAGTCGAAGATACGGTGCTATGCTGAAAGAATTAATACATTTTTTTGAAGGAAACGCGTATACATATTACTTTGATTTATCGTTAAAAGAAACGATTCGACGACATAACACAAGGGAAAAACGGCATGAATTTGGTGAGGATTCCCTAGAAAAATGGTATAATCCGCACGATACAATTGAAGTTGCTAGGGAAACTATTTTTACAGATCACTTCACGCAAAAAGATATATTTGATGTGATTCTTAATGATATTATGGTACGAAAATAAGACCGACAGAATATGTCGGTCTTATTTTCATTATGTTATATTCTAGATTTATTATAAAATTTTCACTTTAACAGTTTGTCTTCCCCAATTCATAGCTTTACTTTTTGAGCCCATTAAAACATCAATGCGATTACCTTTAATTGCACTTCCGGTATCTCCAGCGATTGCTTCTCCATAACCTTCTACCCATACTTTAGATCCTAAAGGAATTACTTTCGGGTCAACTGCAATAATTCTCATATTCGGATTAGCCGTTAAATCATGCCCCATCGCAGTTAAAACGCGTCCACCATATGTACCATTTTCACTTGGATCAGCAGTATATGCTGTCGCCACCACTGTTAATTCACGTTTAGCGGACTGCGTGTTATTTTTAGACTCTTCTTTTGCCTTTATTGCTTCTCGGGCTTTTGCTTCTTCCTTAGCCTTAGCTATTTCTCGTGCTTTCGCCTCTTCCTTAGCTTTGGCTATTTCTCGTGCTTTCTCTTCTTCTTTAGCCTTCGCTATTTCTTGCGCTTTTGCTTCTTCCTTGGCCTTAGCTATTTCTCGTGCTTTCTCTTCTTCTTTAGCCTTCGCTATTTCTTGCGCTTTTGCTTCTTCTTTAGCCTTTGCTATTTCTTGAGCCTTCGCTTCTTCTTGTACTTTCGCTTCTTCCTTAGGTTTTACTACTTCTTGTACTTTTGCTTCTTCCTTAGGCTTTACTACTTCTTGTACTTTCTCTTCTTCCTTAGGTTTTGCTACTTCTTGTACTTTCTCTTCTTCCTTAGGCTTTACTACTTCTTGTACTTTCTCTTCTTCCTTAGGTTTAATTGTTTCTTTTGCCTTTGTTACCTTCTGTGTTTTAGCTTCTTCCTTAGCTTTAACCATTTTTTGCACTTTCGCTACTTGCTTCGTTTTCTCGTCAGCCTTTTTTTCAACTGGTGCTGTACTAGATAAGAAAGAAACATTTACATAAGCTGTTTTTCCTTTATACTCAAATTGTAGCCATCCATCTTTTACTTGGTTCGTTGATTCAATTACATCATCTTTTTTCAGTCTGCCAAGAATTTTTGATTCTGTGTTTGCTTCCGTACGAACATTTAATAAATTTGCTGTTACATGGTAAATATCTTTTGTAAACTCCGAGCTTACAAATACTTCTTTACCATTCAACTCAATTTTTGACCAGCCATCTTCAGTATTGATGACTTTTAATTCTTGCCCATTTTTTACCTTTTCTACAACTTTTGATTCCGTAGTCGGTTTTTCACGTACGTTGAGTACATCTGCTGTTACGATCGTTTCTGCGGTAGCAGTTGTAGTAAATGCTCCCAATCCGAAAACAGTTGCTGTTGCTGCGCCAATTACTTTTTTCATATGAGCCTCCATTATATTTTTTTGAATTCTATCAAATGCTTCCATAAATTCATGGAAGTATTTGCAACAATATATTAGTACCACTTAATATACTGCTATTAAAACTCCTTACTCCAATACTATCAAATTCTTATTTCTAATTCTATATATTATAAGTTTCCTTATTTTCTATAAACGTTTTATGCCCTTCTTCACACTATATAGTTGTCGCAATTCCCGCCAAAAACAAACTGACGATTGCTAAAAATTGAGTAGTGACTATAGCCCCCTCATAATCTTTCACACTATATTCGCTCGTTTTTTGCAAAAAGTTCATTTTACATAAAAATTTATTTATTACAATAAGAATATAAGATATATTTTTAAAAAAGGAGGATTTCAAGAATGAATAAAGAGGATAAAATTCACGCTGAAAAAGTGTTAAAAAATCTCTTCATCGGATCACAAATTGATGGATTACAATTTGGTATTTCTCCAGGCACTATAAAGATTCATTTCAAAAATTTTCACGCCCCCGTTGATTATGACGGACAATTATATATCAATATCGAATCAAAATGGTGTTTATTTAATAAATCTCCAAAAAGATATCCATTAAATGAAGATGAATTTGAAGATTATTCTGAGGAAGAAGAATATGAGAGAATATTTGAGATAAGAAGACAAAAAGTTACCGATATACAACTCGGCTTAGAAAGCCCTTATTTAATTGTTACATTAGAGAGTGGACAAATTATTTTTGTAAATGGTTTTCATGATTATTATGAATGTTGGCAAGCTGGTGTCCAATATGAGCAATGGCTTGTAGTTGCTGCACCTGGGAATGAAATCGCCACTTGGACTCCCGATGAGTTTATCGATAAATAAAGTGAAACTTTAATCAGTGGGGGTTTTCTTCATCCCCCACTGATTATTAGTTGAACCAATCGGACTTTTATGAGCAGTCGATTCCCCACCTAACTTCTCTGCTTTCGCTGAATTTTGAGGTGGAGGTCTTACTGCCCATTAAAGTCGGATAAACTGGTTTCACGAAGAAGAACCAAAGATATTTTATGAAGTACTATACTAATGAACTACATAACTATTTCTATTACTATTACACGTAAACAAAATGACTATTTTACTTTAATAGAACTCACTTTATTAAAGCTGAAAGGATGATATTGATGGCATGTGTCCATGATTTTGGAATAATTGATGATTTTACTTCTCGAAAAAATTACGAGGATTATACACCAGAGAAATATCATTGTATTTCTGTTGATGATGATATTATCAGTAGTTTAAATCAAAATTTATCAATTATGAAAACCTACTTCCATACAGTCAAAAATCAGGAATACGGTTTAGTCTATTACGGTATTACAATTATCCCACCTGAATCATTAGCAATATTCTATGAAACAGTTACATCTTCAAAGTTCTTCAAAAATTCTGATGAGCTGAATGAGTTAGCTTTAAAAATTGTACAAGCTACAGCAGAACAAAAGTACATGATTCATTATGGGGTTTAAATGTAATACAAAAAACTCTTAGGATTTCTCCCAAGAGTTTTTTGTATAGTACTAATAAATTTATTCATTAGTCATTTAGTCAATGTTTGAACCTATACCCTCATCTTTTACAAGTGAGGGCGCTCCTATTAATCTAAATAAGCGTCTCCTTCCCAAGCTTCCAACTAAACCATCTCCCATGTCCTTCTGTTTCTCCAATCGTTTCACGATATTCGTTTCCGTTAATATAATAATCAATATGAAGATCCCGGTCCCACATGTTGTTATATAGGTGGAATACATCACGTTTTGCACCTATTTCTTGGATTTGTTTTTCCAGCTTACGTTTTATTTGTTCAGGTATTTGATTTGCGACATGTGTATGAAAAATGCAGATAACAGCGTCGCTACTTATTCGTTCAATAATAGATGGTAATAGCTCTACACCGTCTCCTTCTATTAATTGAACAGATTTATTTTTTACTAAAGATGCAGCTTGTTCAAACAGTTCAAGCCTTTCTTTATGTTCTGGCCAAATGAGTGCATGTAGCCATAAATAATCTTCATCACTATGTAAATCATTTACATGTAAATCTAGTCCGATTCTTTCTACGACAGGTGGACTTTCTTTTAATAAATGAGGCACATTCTCTCCTCTTATTTCAGAAGTTACATGTACATTCGAATTTATATTTCCGTATGTTTCATCTGTACCGTACGAATAGCTATATTGGTCCCAAAATAGTTGTAATCCAGAACTTGTCCCAATTTCTATTAACGCTAACGGTTTATTCACTTTGCTAAATATGTAACTGAAACTTGGATATAAGTACGCACATCTTCTTACTTCATTCGTTTGAACAAGTTTCGTTTGTAATAAAGTAATGATTTCCTCTCTGTATATTTTACAGAAATCTTTAAAATGAGCAAAAGCTTTATCTAAATTTGTATTCTTATTTTCAACTAAACTACTGTAATACGTTTTTAAAGGATGTTCTTTCCCTGTTAGTAATAAATAATGTACGGCACCTAATAATAAGTTTGGGACTGGTTGACCTACCTGAGCATAGGACGATAGTGTAAGTACTTCCTCATCTTCAGCAATTTTCATTGATAAATATTCATATAAGTCACTTGACCCTTTACACTCCTTTATTGAAAAATTTCGAAATAAGTTTGCGATTTGTTCTTGTGTACGCATGTGTATCCCTCCTTTTAATATTCAGAATAATCATACAAAAATTAGAGCAAAAAGTCCCATAAAAAGGTACTCGATTTAGTCAATTAAGGATATGTAAGCTTTTTCGAGATAATTTCAAACTGTAATTTTTTTCTATTTATCACCTTAAAAGAGCTTGTTAAATAAGATTTTTGGCGAATAAAACGTTAAATAGTTTAAAATTATCAGATAACACTAGATATTTTAGTCTATTAATTATTATAATAGAGTATGAGATGGTTATATAATTGAGACAAAAAAGGTAAATACCTAGGTGGGGCCTAGGCGGTGTTTCTCTTTTACGGCTTAGACATAGAAAACACCTACTCTTTTTTGCCAATATAGGGGATGGAGAGATTATCATGAGCAACATGCAGCAAAAAACAGACGTTATCTTAATTGGTGCAGGAATTATGAGTGCAACGTTGGGCTCATTACTAAAAGAATTAGCACCTGAATGGGAAATTAAAGTTTTTGAAAAACTTGCAAGTGCCGGGGAAGAAAGCTCTAACGAATGGAATAATGCAGGTACAGGGCATTCTGCACTATGCGAACTGAACTATACTTCCGAAAAATCTGACGGATCTATAGATATTAGTAAGGCTGTAAAAGTGAATGAGCAATTCCAGCTTTCAAGACAATTTTGGGCATATCTTGTAAAAAGCAAATTAATTCGTAATCCACAAGATTTCATTATGCCTCTACCTCATATGAGTTTAGTACAAGGTGAAAAAAATGTTCAGTTTCTAAAAAACCGTTTTGAAGCGCTTTCAAAAAATCCACTGTTTCAAGGAATGGAATTTTCCGATGCTCCTGAAACATTAAAAAAATGGCTTCCACTCATTATGGAAGGTCGTACATCTAATGAACCGATGGCTGCAACGAAGATTGACTCTGGAACTGATGTTAACTTCGGTGCATTAACACGTATGCTGTTTGATTACTTAAAAACGAAAGATGTCGAGCTAAACTACAAACATAGTGTCGAAAATATTAAACGCACGAAGAATGGTTTGTGGGAAGTAAAAGTACACGATATGAATAGTGGTAAAATCGAGCATCATACTGCAAAATTCGTCTTTATCGGCGGCGGCGGCGGTAGTCTACCTCTACTACAAAAGACTGGTATTCCTGAATCAAAACATATCGGTGGATTCCCAGTAAGTGGACTATTTATGGTATGTAAAAACCAAAAAGTTGTAGAGCAACATCATGCAAAAGTATACGGTAAAGCTAAAGTTGGCGCTCCGCCAATGTCTGTACCTCACCTTGATACGAGATATATAGACAATAAAAAAGCTTTACTATTTGGACCGTTCGCAGGGTTCTCTCCTAAGTTCTTAAAAACTGGCTCAAACCTTGACTTAATCGGTTCTGTAAAACCGAATAACGTCTTAACAATGCTAGCTGCTGGTGTAAAAGAAATGGGATTAACAAAATACTTAATTCAACAAGTTATGTTATCACACGAGAAACGTATGGAAGAATTACGCGAATTCATTCCGAACGCAAAAAGTGAAGATTGGGATATTGTAGTTGCTGGTCAGCGTGTACAAGTAATTAAAGATACTGACGCTGGCGGTAAAGGAACACTTCAATTCGGTACTGAAGTTGTTAGTGCGGCTGATGGATCAATCGCGGCGTTACTAGGTGCATCACCGGGTGCTTCTACTGCCGTTCATGTTATGCTTGAAGTATTAGAAAAATGTTTCCCAAGCCGAATGGTAGAATGGGAAGGAAAAATAAAAGAAATGATTCCTTCTTACGGCATTTCATTAACAGAAAATCCAAGATTATTCCAAGACCTTCACACTTCTACAGGTCGTACCCTTGGATTAAATGAAAAAGAAACAGTTCATAACTAATAAAGAAAAAAAACGTCCGATACATTCGGACGTTTTTTCGTTACTAGAAATTATATTTATCAATATTATCCTTCGTAAATACGACTCGTTCTGGTAGTACGATAATTCCGTTCCCTTCTGCCTCATAGTCATATCCTTGAATGGAGTTTGGCTCTACTTTTACTTTTCCAATTCCTTTTACTTCGAAGCTATACCCCACTTTTAACTTCTTCCCTTTTACAACAATTTCATTTGCAACATACGTTGCGAGTGCACCTTGTTGTTTGACATCCCATAAACCAAATTGCGCTACTGTTCCTCGTTTTACGTAATCACGCATCACGTTTGGTGTAGAGAAGCCAGTTACGACTACTTTTTTATCCATTTTTAAATTTTCAGCTGCTTGTGCCATTGCTGGAAGTGCCGTTGCATCCGGACAAATGACTGCATTAATATCTGGATACGTTTTTAAAATATTCTCCCCTACCGACAAAGACTTTTGTGCATTATTTTCACCGTACTGCGTCGTTACAATTTCCCAGTTCGGATATTTCTTTTTAATAATTTCTTTCGCTTTCGTTACCCATTGGTTTTGATCCGTTACTGTTGGACTAGAGTAAAAGAAGGCTACTTTTCCTTTATCTCCAATTTGCTTAGAAGTCATTTCAATTAATAAGTTAGCAAGTTGATCCGGTGTTCCTTGGCTTATATAAAAGGAACGGTCTTTCGGATTGACATCAGAATCCCATGTTAACACCGTCATGCCTTTTTTCTTAGCACGTTGCAATGATTGTGATAAACCATCTACTGACGTAGAAGAGACCATAAGTGCATCATAGTTTTGGTTAATGAAATTGTTTATATATTTTACTTGCCCAGAAACACTCGCTTCAGATGGTCCATCGTATTTCACTTGTACGCCTAACTTATCTCCCATCTCTTTTGCTCCTTCACCACCTGATGTAAAGAAGCCAACTCCAGTTAGTTTTGGGATAAATGCAAATTTCACATCATCAGCTTTTTTCTTATCTGCGGTTTGACTAGAGCAAGCGATTAAACCGATTAAACAAATAATGCATACAATGAATACAATCCCCAGTTTTTTCTTCATGACATTTCCCCCTTATGCAAATTCCTTCTTTTCTCCGCTAAGAATTGATGTAATTTGAAATGTCTCATAATAACTGAAATAATAAGAATAATCCCAATAACTACGTTAGATTGTTCATTTGTTAAACCCGTCATTTGCAAACCATACTGCATGAGTCCTATAAAAATACTCGCAAGTACAGTACCGATAATACTTCCTTTTCCGCCTGTAATAAGTGTCCCGCCTAACACGACTGCTGTAATGATTGGTAATATTATTTCACTTCCCATATCAGCACGTGCGGAACCAAAATACGCGGTTAAGAAAGCACCTCCTAATCCACCTCCTAACCCGGAAAGTATGTAAGCGATGATGACTACTTTTTTTGTTTTAATCCCGGTGTATTTGGCTGCATTTTCGTTCGCACCTGTTAATTTTACGTGGCGCCCATATATGGTGCGATGAAACAATATCGTGCATAAAATCATCAATATAATTAGTAACCATAATAAATTCGGTATTCCTATAAAACTACCGTTTGCCAGTTGTACAAATGTGTCAGGTAAACCACTTATTCCTTCATACCCAGAAGCACCTGCCCCTCCTGAAATGACGAGTGCAATTCCTCCGTATAAAAACATCGTTCCGAGTGTAACAACTAGTGGTTCTACATCTGTCATTTTTATAATAAGTCCGTTTAAAGCGCCTGCTAAACAACTAATTATTAGGGCAATTATGACAGCAAACAAAATAGGTATTCCGTTCAACCAAAGTACACCGATTAAGATCGAAGTGAGACCCATTATGGAGCCGACCGATACATCAATTCCTCCTGTTACTATAACGAAAGTCATTGGTATCGCCGCAATTGCGATAAATAGGAAATCATTTGTACTAAAAAGGAGATTACTAATATTTAAGAAATCACTATTTATAAAACTAAAGAGAATGAATTCTAAAAGAAGTAATACGATTAGAACACCTTCCCATCTGTATACATACTTCATAGATTCATCCTCCTTTCTGCCTTCCACTTTTTCATAACGCTATCTAATATGACGATTAGCAATAATAAGAAACCTGAAATAGCATTATTCCAAAATGCTGGTATTTTTAAAAAGACGAGTGAGCTGCTTATCGCCTCTAAAAATATCGCTCCTAATGCAGCTCCAACTATAGAACCCGTTCCTCCTTTTAAATGAACTCCTCCTAGTACAGCAGCTGCGATAACCTGTAGTTCTATCCCAGTTCCTGTTTGATTTGGAACGAATCCGATATTCATAACAAATATGCAACCAGCGAGCGCAGCACTTATGCCTGAAATTATAAACGCATATATCTTCACTTTATTAACAGGTATACCAATAAGTCTCGCGCCATCTTCATTATCACCTACCGCATAAAAGTATCTTCCAAATGGCACTTTCCTTAAAAAGAAGTATAGTAGTAGTAAAATAATAAGAACAATCCATACAATAATCGGCAAACCAAGTATGACGATCGATGACAGTTGCTTAAAATCGTTTGGTATATCTTCAATCCACTTTCCACCTGTAAAGATTAACATCGCACCTCTAATGACCCCTAACATACCTAATGTCATAATAATGGCCGGTACCCGAAACTTCGCAACACCAATTCCATTTATAAAACCGAGAATAGCGCCAAGTAAAATAGCAGCAAGTATGGACAAAGATGCATGATATCCATCCGTTAACAACATTCCGCAAACTGCTGCGCTTAATCCCATAATTGAACCAACTGATACATCTATATTTTTCGTAAATAAGACGAACGATTGGCCAATTGCTAGCATGACTAAAATAACGCTTGATTTTATCAGTAAAGATAACGAGTTAAATTGAATAAAACTAGGGTTTATTATTCCTACAATAGCTATATACATTAGTAGTAACAGTATGATAGACGTTTCATGCATTTTTAACATGCGTTTCATTCCGCTACACCTCCGTGTGCAAGGCGTGTAACTTCATTCACACTTAGTTGTTCTTTTTCCATATAAGAAACAAATCGCCCATTTCGCATTACATATACACGGTTTACTAATTGCACAATTTCTTCAACATCGGAAGAGATTAATAATATTGCGAGTCCTTCCCTTTTCATTTTTTCTATCGTCTCATACACTTCAATCCTTGCTTTCGCATCAATTCCTCGAGTCGGTTCATCAAGAATAATAATTTTAGGATTACATGCGAGATATTTCGCAAGCACGACCTTCTGCTGATTACCTCCTGATAAAGATACTAGTTCTTCATTCATATTCTGTACAACAATTCGGAACTGTTCTATAAATGAATTAACTAAAGCGCTTTCTTTTTCTTGATTTATAAAAAAGCGATTATTTTGCTGTAAATTTGCTGCTGCAATATTTTCTTTAACAGAAGCAATTGAGAAAATGCCATTCCTCGCCCTATCCTCTGGGACATAAACCAGTCCCTTTTCTAGCCTTTTATGCAAAGAACACGCATCAATTGATTTCCCCTCTAATAAGATAGACCCTGATTTTATAGTTTTCAATCCAAATATCGCTTCTGCTAATTCAGTCCTGCCAGATCCTATAATGCCAGCAACACCTACAATCTCACCCGCATGTACAGTGAATGATATATTTTTGAATGCGTGGCTCGTTATATCGATCACTTCTAATATTTTTTTCGTCCTTGCTGTCTCTTGAACTACTTCTATTTTCTCTTTCTGTTTATACCCTTTTGGCAACAGCCCCTCCATCAGCATGTCATATGTATAGTCACATACGTCACCTTGGCTTACAATCATTCCATCACGTAGTATTGCTACTTTGTTGGCAATTTCAAAGATTTCTGGAAAGCGATGCGTAATATAAATCATCCCAATTCCTTTTTCTTGTAAACTTTTCATCAACACAAAAAGACTCTTAATTTCGTGAGTTGTTAATGTCGATGTTGGCTCATCTAAAATAAGAATCTCAGCTTCTCGTATTAATCCTCTAACAATTTCTACTAACTGTTGTTGCGCAATCGATAATGATCCTCCTAGTTCATTAAGGTTAATATCCCACCCTAGACTGTTAATCAATTGCTCAATCTGTACTCTTAATTTCTTTTTCTTTTCTGTTAACCCGATACATATATTTTCTTTAATAGTCATATGCGGAAAAATGAGCGGTTCTTGCGGTATTAAATAAATACCTTTTCGGTGTGCTTCTGACGGATTTGAAAACTGTTGCTTCGTTCCTTTTACATACATTTCTCCATCATCATACGAATATAACCCCGTTAATATTTTCATTAATGTTGATTTCCCTGCGCCATTTCCCCCAACTAAAGCGTATATATCTCCGCGCTCTACTTGTAAGTTCACTTCTTTTAATACCAGTTGATTTGAAAACGCCTTACTCATTTTATTTACTTGTAATAAAGGTACGTTCTCCACTTGATATCACCTGCCTTTATCCAGAACATTTTTTGAGAAAATGATTATTTGTTCTACTTGTTTTGTAGCATTGTATATTCCTTTTTTCATATCTAGAACAATTTTTTCTACATACTATTCATCGTTTCAACTGGAATAAACAAAATATATGGCACATATGTTTAAGCAGTGGTCAATTGTTGAAAGGGATGAAGAGTATGACTCAGCTGAACTTTGAAGAGAATTTATTAACTAAAGTCGCTTGGTACTATTATAAAGACCAATTAACACAACAGGAGATCGCTTCACTTCTTCATATTTCAAGAAATAAAGTCGTCCGGTTATTAGATAAGGCGCGAAATGAAGGTATCGTTACATTTCACGTAAAAGGGACTGGTTTGCACTGTTTAAGTATTGAGCGTGACTTAATGAAAAAATTCCACTTAAAAGATGCTTTTATTATCCCGACCCCAGTAAACAATTATCACGCTTCTCTTGGAAAAGCTGCTGCACAATATTTAGAAACTCATCTCCAGCAAGGCGATTTACTCGGTATTGGATGGGGAGAAACAATTAGCAAAATGCTAGAAAACATTCATTTTGAGACTTCTATTAATCTTTCAATCGTCACGTTAACAGGCGGAGTAAATCACTATCTCTCGAGAAAACAAAACTATTTACACTACATGCAAGGTGATCTTCACATTATCCCTACGCCGTTTCTAGCGTCTACAACCGAAATGGCACAAAGTATTTTATCAGAACCGAGTGTAAAAGATATGCTTCATGTCGCTTCACTTGCACATACAGCAGTTGTCGGTATTGGCGGATTATCTCAAGACGCTACGATTGTAAAGGAAGAAAAATTAACACTACGTGAAATGACATATATTCGTAGTCAAAACGGTGCTGGCGATATTTTAGGACAGTTTTATAATACAAATGGCGATTTGCTAGAGCTCTCGCATCACAATCGTCTAATTGGCACGCCTCTCTCTATCTTGCGCAATATGAATCATGTCGTCGGTGTTGCTGGAGGTACAGAAAAGATAGACGCAATTTATGGTGCCTTAAAAGGCAAGTTTATTCATACATTAATTACCGATGAGGAAACGGCCCTCTCCTTATTACGAAAGGATGGTGATTGTTAATGTCTCATTTATTAGCTTTTGATGCTGGTACAGGAAGCATTCGAGCTGTTCTTTTTGATTTACTAGGTAATCAAATTGCTGTCAGTCAAAAAGAATGGGTTCATAATACAGATCCTCGTTACCCAGGTTCTATGAATTTTGATGTAATAGAAAACTGGAAGTTAGTACAACAATGCGCGAAAGAAGTTTTACAAAGAAGTAATATCTCGCCCTCTTCCATTCAAGCTATTAGCGCTACTAGTATGCGAGAAGGTTTTGTTTTATATGATAAAAATGGGCAAGAAATTTGGGCTTGCGCAAATGTTGATGGGCGTGCATCCGCTGAAGTTAGTGAGCTAAAAGAAATTCGGTCACATCTTGAAAAAGATTTATATACAAAGTCTGGTCAAACTTTTTCATTAGGTGCTTTACCCCGCCTACTTTGGATTAAAAAACATGAACCCGACGTCTATAATACTATTCACTCTTTTACAATGTTAAACGATTGGATTTTATATAAACTAAGCGGCGTACTGCAAATTGATCCCTCAAACGGATGCACGTCAGGTATTTTTGATTTACAAAATAGAGTGTGGGATAACGATGTCGCTAAGGAGTGCGGTCTATCTTTACCATTTTCACCAACAGTAAATGAAGCTGGTACAGTAATTGGCAACGTTACAAAAGAGTGTGCAGCATTAACTGGATTACGTGAAGGGATTCCTGTCGTAGCCGGGGGCGGAGATGCTCAAATGGCATCGCTCGGAACTGGAGTCGTGAAACCGAATCAAACATTAATATGCGGAGGTAGTTTTTGGCAACAAGAAGTGAATGTTACTGAGCCAATACCAGATCCACAAGCTGCGATTCGTATAAACTGTCACGTCGTATCTAATCTATGGCAATATGAAACGATTGCCTTTTTCCCAGGACTCGTTATGCGCTGGTTTCGAGACGCTTTTTGCCAAGAGGAAAAGAAACTTGCTGACAAACTCGGTGTAGATGCTTATGAATTACTAGAAGAACAAGCGAAAGACGTACCTGTCGGTTCACATGGCATTATCCCTACTTTTTCAAACGTTATGAACTACATTTCTTGGCGTCATGCCGCACCTTCTTTTTTAAATTTAAGTTTAGATGCTGACAAATGCGGAAAAAAAGAACTGTTCCGTGCTATTGAAGAAAATGCAGCCTTCGTTACACTTGGAAACTTAAAATTAATAGAAAATCTCACAGGGACATTCCCTTCTGAAGTTATTTTTGCTGGTGGTGCCGCTAAAGGAAAACTATGGCCACAAATTCTATCAGACGTCCTTGGTATTCCTGTAAAAGTACCTGTTGTGAAAGAAGCAGCTGCTTTAGGAACCGCAATTGCTGCTGGATTTGGCGCTGGCATATATGCATCTATGGAAGAAACTGCCGAACAGTTTGTACAGTGGGAGCAAATATTCGAACCAGTTACTGAAAATCACGAACTATATAAAGAGTTCTATGAAACATGGAAAACTGTGTATGACAGTCAGCTCGCTTTAGCTGATAAAGGGCTCACTTCACATATGTGGATTGCGCCTGGTGCACTGTAACAGATTACATAAAGTTCAACTAATCAGGCTTTTACGGGCAGTTGATCTCCACCTATCTTCTTTGCTCCAGACAAATTTTGAGATGGGAGTTTTACTGCCCGTTAATACGAGATAAAGGAGTGAAATGTATGTTAAAAGCGAATGAAAATGATTTCTCTTATCGCTTCGGTGATAATGGGCCGAAATATTTAATACAAGGGCCGAATATTGATTTAGGCCTTGTTGTCATTCAGCCTGGGCAAGAGTTTCAAAACCATTATCATACAACGTGCGAAGAGGTATTCTATGCATTAGAAGGTGAAATAGATTTCTATGTAAATAACGAAAGAGTTCCAATTAAACAAGGGGATGTCCTGCAAGTTCGCCCACATGAATCTCACTATCTTATTAACCATTCTGACAAACCTTTTAAAGCAGTTTTTATAAAGTCACCACATTTACCAAATAAAGATACGGTACAAACGGAAAATCCAACATTAACAAAGGAGTGATTTCGAATGACTTGGGGATTTAAAAATCGATTAAATACAATTTTACCTGATGGCAGAGCGGTTATGTTAGCGATAGATCACGGCTACTTTTTAGGACCAATTCATGGGCTTGAACAGCCACTTGAAACAGTTAAAAACTTACTTCCTTATACGGATTCTCTCTTTTTGACGCGTGGTGTACTTAGCTCCTGCATTCCTGAAAACTGCAGTACACCGATGGTTATGCGTGTATCTGGCGGGGCTACTGTCGTCGGTAAAGATTTAGCGAATGAGACAATTGTTACACCTGTAAAAGAAGCAGTAAAACAAAACGCGATTGGCGTAGGTGTGTCTGTTTTCGTCGGGTCCGACTATGAGACACAAACGGTTACGAATCTCGCAAACGTAGTTTCAGAAGCTCACGATTATGGTCTGCCAGTACTCGGCATTACCGCAGTTGCGAAAGAACTACAAAAACGTGAAGCTCGCTTTCTAGCACTTGCTTCCCGTGTATGTGTTGAAATGGGTGCTGACATTATTAAAACGTATTACTGCGAAGGGTTCGAAAAAATTACGAGCACATGCCCTGCCCCAGTCGTAATTGCTGGTGGGCCAAAACTAGATTCAATTGAAGACGCATTAAACATTACGTACAATGCACTACAAGAAGGTGCAATTGGAGTAGATATGGGCCGAAACATATGGCAATCTGAACATCCTGCTGCCATGATTCAAGCGATACATGGCATTGTGAAAAATGGATTGAATGTGAAAGAGGCGCTGGAATTATACGAAGATGTAAAAAATTAAAACAAACGAGCAAACTATTGAATTTAAAAGAAAAGCCCATATGTTAGATTACTGAGGAATCTAACATATGGGCTTTCTTTTACATTTTTCATTGTTTTGAATTTAACCTACAGATCGCGCACATTCCAAACAATCTCACCGCGTTCACCATAAGTACTGTGATGCCGATGAAACCCTAACTTTTCTAATACCCGAAAAGACGCAGTATTCCAAGCGCCTACAGTAGACCAAAGTCTATGGCGTCCCGTAGCAATCGCAGCTTCCAGCACTGCTGATGCTGCCTCTGTCGCATAACCTTTGCGATGAGCACTTTTGAACAATTCGTATGCAATCTCCGGCTCTTCAAGCGTAGAACGACCGATGATTAAGCCACAGTATCCGATGAAATCGCCTTCGTCTCGTCTACGAATTGTGAGAAGAGAAATACCATTTTCAATTGCTTTCTTGCGCATTTCGATAAGAGAGCTACGAACAGATTCAATGGTTGGCATTTCCACTCCACGTTCACCAATTAGTTTTCTAAGCCAGACTGCATCGGATTCCTCCCACATATCCAGGTCGAGTCGTTCCGTTTTTAGCTGGAACGCCATATCTTTAAATACATCTGTCATAGTGGTAACCTCCTATTTATATCACTGTACTACTTATAATCGTTTCGTACTGTACCATATGGGAAACATGCTTGGTTCTCTAGATTTTCTTGCATTAAGATACATTATTGTTATTTTATACATAATTAATTTCTCTGCAAAATAGACCTTGTTATCAAACTTCATTTTAAATCTACAATATTTGATTTATAAATGATTTTAGGTTTTCACTTAATTTTTACATTAAAAAATATATCGTCCTTTCTTATTTGCTAAAATAAAGAAAAGGAGGAATGATTATGAAACGAATGGGTTTTGAACGCCCTACCGATTATTACGATGAAAGATTATATACTATCGATGAAAAAATTTGTGCCCTATTAAAAGAACGAAAAGAACTTTCAGGTGGTGATCCAGGTTTTCCACATGATGAAGCGATTTATAAATGGGCAAAGCAATACGAATTTTATCCAGACTATCTAAATTCACTATTCTCTTCCATGATGGACGAAAATGAATTTAAACCTCGTGTCGAACCAACTAAATTCCAAAAACATATACCTGTTTTTAAAACGTATGAACATAAAGGTATCATGTATACCGTAACTTTTATTCGGCAATATGCAAATGCTAGTGTAGTTTATTTATATAGCGATTGGGATTCGGCGAATGACGCTTTTAATGAAAACAAACCTCATAGTTTCTTCCAATTATCAATAGATGATACATATGACTGCTGGTCAGAAGGTGGGGGCAGCACTGATGGACATTTTAGTCATCATTTCGTTATATCTCCTGCCCTTCCTGATAATTTGTCTGGAATAAGCTTACGATTTAAAGAACTCAATATGCCGTTTAGGAAAGATCAAACTGTGCTTGAATTTGTAATTCAAATAGATTAATAAAGAAGCTGTCTCACATGCCCTTTTCCTGACTAAAATTCGTTTATTTTTACTTTTATGTCCCTTAAAATGATCAAGCCCCTTTCCATACCGGATAAGGGGCTAATAAATTTACATCTTCAAACAATTACTCTTGTTAATGCTATTGAAGTGTCTTACCATCTTTATAGTCAAGGCAAGACACTTCAATTAACAAACCATTAAACATTGAAAAATAAAAACCGTAACTACTACCTCGCATAGAATACGGTGCCTTTTCTATTTCAATGCCGCCAGCTACTAAACGATTATATGCTTGATCAACTTCATTTGAAGTATCCACTAAAAAACCAATATGAAAAGCCTCAGGATACATCACTTCCTTATTTCCCTTAAATGCTTTTGGGTCACTTAACACAAGTATAAATCCACTTTCATCACTCATTACTACTAGTGCTTTTCCCTTTTGCTCCAAAAATTGAAAATCAAAAAATGTTTCAAAGAAATGTCTCGCTTCTAATAAATCATCAACACATAAATTCAAATGATTTAACTTCATTCACTCATCTCCTTTTAATCAGAGGGTATGTAGACTCATTTTCATAACACGTAAATATGCAAGGTAAGATATTCAAGCGTTCCGTCTAAGACTATGCTTTATAGTCTAATACTTTTCTCTATAGCCTAGAACGTTTTTTTATGACTGCAATTCCATAAACTGTTCGACGCGAAATATTATTTTACCTATATAAAATAGCCACATTATTTATTTTTCAAATTGTGTAAAACCCACTCAATTAAGAAAATTGCTGCAGAGGTACGCTCTGTCGTATCACCTAAAAACAGTTTATTTATAAAATCTTCAAAATGAGTTGGTACTTTAGATAACGTTTCAATATACTTCAAAACAGATCCCGCTGGCGGTATAGGCTTATTATTAACAGCCCATACCCCATCTAACAATGTCCAAGTTGAAGTTTGAACTATGTATGAAGCTTTTAACTCATCATTTGCTTTTAAAGCAGATTGAATTTTAATAAGCGAACTATGCAACCAATGAGAAATGCCTTTCACTTTGTCGCTAGAAACTCGATAGTTTTCAAATTCATATGTAGCTATTTCCTTTAATTTTTTTAACTCACCGCTTTTATCAAACAAAGTTTTCCCTTCTAGAAATGAGTATAGTTCCATCGGATTGTTTTTAAAGTTTATTTGAATTTGATTAAAATCTGCACTCTTATATTCAACTAAAATATCTTCTCTCATTTCAGAATGAAATTTCTTCTTTTGTCCGTCTTCTAAAAGAATATAGAAGTCTAAATCAGATTCAGGATATGCATCGCCTCTTGCGACAGATCCAATTAGCATCAATCCATTCACTTTATCTCTAAATACATATTCATTTAAAATTGTTTGTACCAATTTTTTATGTTTTTCATTTATAATGAATGAAAAACTCTCCATCATTTCCCCCCCATTACTACAAAAAGAGGATACATGTTAGCATCTACAACATGTATCCTCTACTTATATATTACGACTGTTGATAAGCCGCTTTCGATGATTTCACATAATAAACTGCGTGATCAACGTTAATGATATGATCTGGTTTTGGCTTACCCCGACTCGCTCTATGACCTGCTAAATGTTCTTCACTTGTTTCCCAGTTTTTCCACGCTTCTTCAGATTCCCAGCGGATCATAACGACAACTTCTTCGTCGCCGCGTCTTACTTTTTTCACAAGAACACTTAAATCGATAAAGCCTTCAAATTTTTCAATAATTCCTTCTCCAGTGAAACGTTCTACAACTATATTTGATGTACCTTCTTTTACTGTAAATGTTTTCGTTTCAATAAACATATATCCCACTCCCTCTTTGTAATACAATACTACTATTCTTCTATTATAGTTGATTATGATAATTATTTTCAATTAAAAAGTTTTAATTATTTGAATCATGCCGTTTTCTCTTCAACTGTCTCATCTAAAAATTTGAAATATGGAAGTAATAATCCTATTAAAGAAGTGAAACATATAATCGCACCAATGATAAAGTATAGTGCTCTCACTCCCCACATTTCACTTAGTATGCCTCCTACTAACACACCTAACGGCATAGCGAATCGTATGAAAAATAAACGCACTGAAAATACTTGTCCTATCATATTGTTTGGTACTGTTTGTTGGCAAATTGTTGTGTTATGAACATTGAAAAATGAAATACAAATGCCTGCAACTACTTCAATAAACACCGCAATTACTATACTATGATTGAACGCTAGAGAAATGTATGTGAGTCCTCCTATAAACAATCCACCAAGCATAAGTATGCGCCTGCTTTTATATGTTACTTTTCCGACTAGTATAGATCCAATTACATAGCCAAACGGGAAACCAGCCATAAAATAACCAAACTCTGTATAACCTGCTGACAGCTCATCTTTTATATAAGGAAGATTTGTAACAAGCGTTACCCCGACCCCAAATTGTACGAAAGTAAGAAAGACACCAAGCCAAACGATAACTGGTTTTGTGAAAAAATATGTAAAGCCGTGAAGAAACTGTTCTAGCCACGTTTTCCGAATGGATTGTGTTGTTCTCTTTTCTTTCATATAAAGTAATAATGCACCACTAACAAATAGACAAATACATACGAAAGATAATGTAAGTTCTGTTCCAATGAAATGAATGACTACACCACCTAATACTGGTGCAAGAAACATCATAAGGCGAGTCATTCCATCAATGTACGCATTTGCATCTTGAAGTTGTTCTTTCCCTACAATGCTCGGTGTAATTGCTTGACTTGCAGGTGTATAAAGTGGTGTAATAAGTCCCACTACAATTTGAACAACATAAATGTGCCAAACTTCTATACTACCTGAAACTAACATCACCAAAGGTAGCAAGAAAACGGAAGCTCGCACCCATTGTGAAAAAATCATAATCCACTTGCGGCTCCATTTATCAATAAATGGGCCGCTGATTAATTGCAGTATGAGGGACGGGATAAAATATAGTAGCCACATACTGCTTAATGCTGTTTTTGATCCTGTTAATTCGTAAACAAGAATCGAATTACATAATGTTCCGAAAGCCCCGCCCAATTCTGAAATCGCGCTACCAATCCACATGAAAAAGAACGAACGATTTTTCAATACATTTTTCAATACATTTTTCAATTTCATACACCAACTTTTCTTTTATATTCCTCCCTTTATGTACATTCTCGTTGTTAATTATCTATTCAAAAACATATCTAATTCTTTCGCTAACGACTGTACTGCTTTCTTTCTCAATACATATTTCCCGTCATGTATATCTACTAACTTCGCTGCACGTAACAATTTCAAATGATGGTGTACAGTCGATTTACCAAGTTGCAGTCTTTCTGTAATTTCCTGCAATGTTCGTTCTTTTTCGAACAACATTTTTACAATACGTAACCTCGCTTCATCTCCAAGAGCTTTATGTTTTTGAACTAAAAAATAATTCGGTTCATATGAATCTTCAGGATGAATACTTTCGTTTGCAACTGGATAATGGAATACTTTCGTATCTTCAATATCGGCCTCAATATTCCACGGTCTGTACGTCATTTGCGGAATAAGAAGTACGTGATGAACACTTGGCTCTGGCATATAGTTCACGCCACCAGTGGCCCACTCGACGAACTCTTCTGGTTTCATCTTTTTATTCATTTCAACCTTTGTTTCATAGTCTCGTTTTAATATAGAAAGTATTTCTTCTTCCTCTTTCTGAATAACACTCTCATACCAACCTGTCATTACAGCGATTAAATGAGGTTTCAGCACTTGTACATCAACATTACATATAAAACGAATATATGTAGAGAAAAACTGATGATCTTGTGTCAGCTCCTCTAGTTCATATATTGCAGTTACATCTCCACTTGCTGCTAAATGTCTTTTCTCTTCATACTTCTCCCCTAAAAACGGTAAACATATATATTTCAAATCTACTTCTGAAAGCGAATCGATTTTACCATGAAACTGTGCTAAGTCCTGAAAATCCCCTTCATACAACAACTGAAGCAATGCTTTCCACGTATTATGTTCTTCAACAAATTGTAAGTGCTCTCTCATTTCTTCTGTTAATGATTTCTTAATTTCTTCCCATTCATTTTGACTCTTTTCAAGTGTATCAATTAACCTCTTATGAGTAATTGCTGCAATGCCAAGTGCACATTCGAAAAGTATCGAATATTTCACTTGAACATGATAAGTTTCCCTCTTTCTACTCGTTATGTGATAGACCTCCATTTTTATCCCCTCCTTGTTTGCTATACATTAAATTCTATTTTTATCGAATTTACCCTTCAACATTTTTGGAATAAATAAAATATAATTTGAAATACATTCATTCTAAATTAAAAAGAATAGGAGCTTTTTTATATACAAATAATAATCTTCAAGGAGTTGTTGAGATGCATTTCTTATTGAATATGTTAGGGGTTTTCGTTGTCATATTAATCGTTTTCTTATGTTCGCCTAATAAAAAACATATAAAATGGAGACCGATTGTAATTCTCATCATATTGGAGCTTTTTATTACGTGGTTTATGTTAGGCACAAAGCTAGGCAGTATTATCATTAATCAAATAGCGTCATTTTTTAGTTGGCTACTGGCATGTGCGAATGAAGGAATTCGATTTGCATTTCCTTCCGCTATGGAAAATCAAACAATTGATTTCTTCTTTAGCGCATTACTTCCTATCATTTTTGTTATCACGTTCTTTGATATTCTTTCTTATTTTGGAATCTTAACTTGGATTATTGATAAAGTAGGTGCAGTTATTTCAAAGATTTCTCGTTTACCAAAGTTAGAAAGCTTCTTTTCGATTCAAATGATGTTTTTAGGGAACACCGAAGCGCTTGCTGTTGTTCGGGATCAATTATCTGTTTTAAAAGAAAATCGTCTGCTGACTTTTGGAATTATGAGTATGAGTAGCGTCAGCGGATCCATTCTTGGTGCTTATTTATCAATGGTTCCAGCAACATATATTTTCAGCGCAATCCCATTAAACTGTATTAACGCATTAATTTTAGCCAATGTATTAAATCCTGTGGAAGTTTCGAAAGAAGAAGATGTTGTTTATTCACCTTCCAAACATGAAAAAAAGGATTTCTTTTCTACTATTTCCAACAGTATGTTAGTCGGGATGAATATGGTTATCGTTATTTTAGCTATGGTAATTGGATATGTAGCTTTAACAGCATGTTTAAATGGGATTTTAGGATTTTTTGTAACGGGTTTAACAATTCAAAAAATCTTCTCTATTATCTTTAGTCCTTTCGCTTTTTTACTCGGTTTATCGGGCAGTGATGCCATGTATGTAGCTGAACTAATGGGGATCAAAATAACGACGAATGAATTTGTTGCAATGATGGATTTAAAATCAAACTTAAAGTCGTTACAACCGCATACGGTTGCGGTTGCAACGACATTTCTAGCTTCTTTTGCTAACTTTAGTACAGTAGGTATGATTTACGGAACTTACAATTCATTATTTGGCGGAGAAAAATCATCAGTCATCGGTAAAAATGTTTGGAAGCTTCTTGTGAGCGGAATGGCTGTTTCCTTATTAAGCGCTATGCTCGTTGGGCTTTTTGTATGGTAAATAATTTTAAAAATAAAAGACACCCAAACGAAAATTGAGTGTCTTTTATTTTTATTTTCGAATTTGTCCATTACCACGAATTATATATTTTGTGGAAGTTAATGCTGGAAGCCCCATTGGCCCTCTTACGTGTAGTTTTTGTGTACTGATGCCAATTTCTGCTCCGAATCCGAATTCAGATCCATCAGTAAAACGAGTTGATGCATTGTGATACAGTGCAGCCGCATCAACAGATACGAAAAATTTGCTGACGTTTTCCTCGTTTTCTGAAATAATCGCTTCGGAATGCATAGAACCATACTTATTTATGTGATGAATCGCTTCTTCTATAGAAGAAACTACTTTAACTGCTAGCGTGAGAGATAAAAATTCTGTCCCCCAGTCTTCTTCTGAAGCAAGTACAATTGAAGAATCCAATGCCAATGCTTTTTGATCACCACGTAGCTCCACGCCTCTTTCCTTCAAAGAAGAGAACAACTCGCTACCATATTGCTGTGCCCACTTCTCATGAAGTACAATCGTTTCAATCGCATTACATACAGATGGTCGCTGCGTTTTTGCATTTATAATAATATCAATTGCCATTTGCGTATTCGCTGTTTCATCAATGAAAATATGACAATTTCCCGCACCAGTTTCAAGTACTGGAACAGATGCTTCTTTCACAACAGTATCAATTAATTGTTTACCACCTCTTGGAATAAGAACGTCTAGATAATCATTCATTGTAAACAACTGCTTTGCGCTATCTCGCGTTGTATCTTCTATAAGCTGTACACTTTCTTCTGGTAAGCTTGTTTGTTTGAGCGCTCTGTGAATAACAGCAACGATCGCTTTATTGGAATGAATAGCAGAAGAACTACCACGTAATATAACTGTGTTTCCTGTTTTCAAACAAATTGTAGCAGCATCAACTGTTACATTCGGTCTTGCCTCATAAATCATGCCAACAACACCAAGTGGTACACGCATCTCCTGAATAGATAGTCCATTTGGCCTTTCCCATGCACTTACACATTCCCCTACAGGATCACGTAATTCAATTAGCTGCTTAATCCCTTCTGTCATATCAACAATACGCTGTTCATTCAGCATAAGGCGATCAAGGAGAGAATCAGAAAATCCTTTTGCCTTACCTTCTTCTATATCCCGTTTGTTTTCCTCTAAAATATAAGCTGTTTCATGTATTAATTGATTTGCAACTGCAACAAGTGCTTCGTTTTTTTCATTTATAGATTTTAGTACAAGTTCCCTAGCAACCTCTTTTGCTCGTTTCCCCTTTGCCAACACTTCATTCATTTTTATTTCCTCCTTTTTAAGATTATCTTAAAGTGAAACCCAATGATCCCTATGGATGACTTCATAATTATGCCTTTCGCCTCTTGCTTGAATATGTTGGCTTTGCATACCTTTTATCTCTCTTAATTCCTCTGCGCTATATGTGCATTGTCCTTTTCCAATTACGCGCCCTTGTTGCGTCATGACTTCTACAACATCGCCAACTTTGAAAAATCCTGACACATTTGTAACACCAGCAGGAAGAAGACTTTTACCATGCTGAATGATAGCTGTAGTTGCTCCGGCGTCTATTTCAATTTGACCGCTAACAACCGAATGCAAAGCGATCCATTGCTTGTTCATCTTCATTTCTTTTTGAGGGGCATTTCCGACATACGTTCCGTCACCTTTCCCCTTTAAAACATCAACAAATTTCTCTTGTCCACGTCCTGTACCGATAAATACACTTACCCCAAGAGATAGCGCCGTCTTTGCAGCATCAATTTTTGATTTCATACCGCCAGTCCCAAGTTTTGAACCAGCATCTCCAGCAAGAGAAGCAATTTCTTCTGTAACTTCAGGAAGGAAATAATATTTTTTCGCATCCTCATTTTTTTGAGGATTTTTATCATATAAACCGTTCACATCTGTAAAAATCATCAGCATATCCGCCGAAACAAGTCCGCTTACTAACGCTGACAGCATATCATTATCACCGAACGTTAACTCCTCTAAAGAGATGGAATCATTTTCATTAATAATTGGAAGAGCAGAACGGTTTAGTAACTCTCCTAACGTAGCGTATGCGTTACTATATTGTTCTTTTCTAGAAAAATCACTTCTCGTCAGTAAAAGTTGCGCAGTAACAATACCATATTTACGGAATTCCTCCGTGTATGCCTGCATTAACAAACTTTGTCCGACAGCCGCAGCTGCCTGTTTCCCTTTAATTGTTACAGGTCTGCTCGGATATCCTAGAGCAGAAAAACCTGCAGCAACGGCCCCAGATGTAATTAATAAAACTTCATGCCCTTCCTCTTTCAATCGAGCCAATGCGGCAACATGATCTGAAAGTTGTTCTTTAGAAATGCCTCCATGACTATCCGCCAAAGAACTACTCCCAATCTTTACAACTATTCGCTGTTTCTTCACTTTTTTATCCCCCAAGTCTAAAATCAAAGTTTTTTATACATTACACTTCTATTCATACAGCTTGCAGCGATTTCTATTCTAATGAGTGCTGCACCTAGCCTATTTAAGAGCAAAATAAAAATGACCGCTTCGCCCTTCATAAAATAAAAAGGACGAAACGGTCATTGTTCCGCGGTACCACCTTAATTGATATACATAGATATCCACTTGGCGCCTATAACGCAGGCGAACGCCTAAACTTTCATTTAAGACTCAGGGATAGGTTCGATATATTCTATACGAGGAATCTTTCAGCCGGTGAATTCCACTCTCTTTCGCAAGAAGACATATGTACTATTTCCCTTCAACGATTTACTGTTTAATTTTTTTATATTATGCGATATAGTTCGATTTCGTGTCAAGAGGTATTTTTAAAAATACATAGAGCTGCCAGTTACTTGTATGAAATTATTTCCCTACTGAATGAAAATACAAATCGATATAAGTTCAACTCATATTTATAAACATAAACCTTATATTATAGTGTATATATTTACAGAATGTTGAATATAATCGTTTTTTATCTTTTCGTATTGCAAAAAGGAATATATTCTCTTAGAATGTTTCTTTATATTGCACAGAGATGTTATTGTTATATTAAGATAATACTTTCGAAATGATATAATTTATTAAAAAGGAGCAAGATTGAATTATTATGGATAAACAAATTGGATTCATCGGATGCGGAAATATGGGGATGGCTATAATTGGCGGGATGCTAAACAAAAAGATAGTGTCTTCAAATAAAATCATGTGTTCAGATTTAAACACGACGAATTTAGAAAATGCTAGTGAAAAGTACGGAATAACTATAACTACCGACAACAATGAAGTCGCTAAAAATGCTGATATTTTAATTTTATCAATTAAACCAGACTTATACCCATTAGTAATTAACGAAATTAAAGAAGTAATAAAAAACGATGCTATCATCGTTACGATCGCTGCTGGTAAAAGTATTGAAAGTACTGAAAATGCCTTTAATAAAAAATTAAAAGTTGTACGAGTAATGCCTAATACTCCTGCTCTTGTTGGAGAAGGAATGTCTGCATTATGCCCAAATGAAATGGTGACAGAAAAAGATTTAGAAGATGTGCTAAACATTTTCAATAGTTTTGGTCAATCAGAGATCGTAAGTGAAAAGTTAATGGATGTTGTAACATCTGTAAGTGGCTCTTCACCAGCATACGTATACATGATTATAGAAGCGATGGCAGATGCTGCTGTACTAGATGGCATGCCAAGAAATCAAGCATATAAATTCGCTGCTCAAGCAGTATTAGGCTCTGCAAAAATGGTACTAGAAACAGGAATACATCCAGGTGAATTGAAAGATATGGTTTGTTCTCCTGGCGGAACAACGATAGAAGCTGTAGCAACTTTAGAGGAAAAAGGCTTACGAACAGCCATCATTTCAGCTATGCAACGTTGTACACAAAAGTCTGTCGAACTATCTGGTCAAACGAAAAAGTAAAACTATAAATTCACATGAATGTAATTAGAAATGCACTACATGATAAACAGCCAAACTCGAATATACTTGAGTTTGGCCGTTTTAGTTTTTAATTATATTAAAATAACTTCACTTATCCCTTCCCTACTACGCTTGTGTAATTTTATTAGAAACTAATAATTTTTCAATGCATTTCGGCAACATATCTAATAGCGTTTCAAATGCGTAATTTACATCTAGACGTTCAGTCCATTGATGTGCATCTTTTCCTACCGGCCCCATATTTAAAACTGGAACATCAAACTCTTCTAGTTCCTGAAGTGGAATTGAGTAACCTTTATCCCATAGTGGCATATTGTCTACAAGTGAACTCATTGAATGTAATGGATTTTGTAAGCCCACATAGCTCAAATCTGAAATTCCTCCAAAATAGTTTTGGTTTTCAAATGTAATGTTATGATTGAGGTTTGCATACTTTTCCATTTCTGTAACTACTTCTTTAATTAACGGATTGTTGCGTGAACTTACAGCTGGATAATATGGCGGAGCAAAGAAAAGTACAATCATCGGCGCCTTTTCTTTACATAAAATAGCTAGTTTATCTACTAAATCAATGGTTACCGCACGATCATCTTTCTCTTCTCTATTTTTTATAATGCTAGATTGAATTTCATTTATTTTCTCTTGCCCATGTTGTTCAATTGCATATGCGATAAGCTCTTCATACGTTAATACATTCACCTTCATATTAGGCGGTATAAACGGATTATATTTAGAAAAACGATATGCTTGCTTTTCATATTTCTCTTCTATTTTCTCTGCTACTTTCGTTACTTTTTGACGTAGCAATGAAACGACATCCGTCATTGACTTTTCTAATAAAAACAAATTAAATAATGTGACTGCACGATGCGGAATTTGTACAGAGTAATCCTCCTTTAAGTCCCTTTGAAGTAAATTAGTTGGCGGAGGACTCGCTTCCCCTTCTACAATATCACAAAGGTCTGTATTTAACTCTAATTCTGCTGTTATTAATGAAGCCATATAACTCCCATTTAAGCCTGCAAAAGGTTCACCTACATGTGTTTCTTTACCATAGCAAAGAAAACCAGGTAACACCTTACCAATAGAACCAGTATAAATATATTTCTTTTGATCACCAGGATGTCTTGCAAACATAGGCTCTGAATTTAGTACCGTTTTATACTCTAAATCATGTTCTCTTGCTAATTCTAGTAATCTTGGAATAGCAGCTCTCATCCCTACCGAGTTTACTTCTTCATCTGGTACAGCCAATAAAAGAACATTCCCATCAAACTTTCCTTCGCAAGCTTGCTCAATCATTGCCATTTGTAAAGCTAGACCGCATTTCATGTCCATTGTTCCTCTACCAAACAACCATTCTCCTTGTTCTATATCTTCACGTACATAGTCTGGAAGCTCATCTTTATGAGCATAGAACATAGACGTTAACTTTTTAGGATTGAATGCATCTTCTTTCCACACTCCATAATCCTGTACATCTACAACATCAAAGTGACTTACTAGAATTACGGTATTTTTTGTACGATCGCTTTTCTTTACTAGTGCTGTAACAAAATATCGTCCGTCCCCCGTCGAATTTTTTTGCAAATGGTGCGGATTTTCTTTGAAATACTGTAAATCAGATAATTGTTCCACAACGAAGTCTGGCAATATCACTTCAGCTTCTGTACCTGTAATACTAGGAATTTCAACAAGACTGCTTAATAATTGAATCAATTGTTCTTTTGATTGCCACTTTGACATATATATCCCCCTATTTTTCCGCATTATGAAAATCAATTCCAGTATATGAATAAAAAATGACGACAGTTATCAAAATTATAGTTCTGATGTACTGCCGATTTTTATTGATATTTCATGAGCTGCTTGTTTCACCTTACTAATAAGAAAAGAAAGTCGATCATCATTAATGCGATGACTAATTAACCCAACACTTAATGCTCCTACTACTTTATGATTAAATCCGATAATAGGTGCAGCTACTGAAGCTGTCCCTTCTGTTTTTTCTCCATAACTGACAGCATATCCTTCGTTTCTTATTTGGTTTATTTGCTCAAGAAGAATTTGCTTTTGTTCTGGTAAAGCAGAAAGTAGCTGCTCAACAATATATTCCATCTCATTCTGTTTCATATTGGCAAGCATCGTTTTATTTGCGGCACCAATCGAAAGAGGAATCTGTTCCCCTAGATTATCAATAACTCGAATTTTTAATGGGCTATCAATTCTTTCAATGATAATAGAATGTGTTCCATTTGGAATGTTCAAATACACACTTTCTTCCACTTCAGAGGCTAATCGCTTCATCACTTCTCTTGCCACAGATCTGTAGTCTACTTTCTCCAATTGTCGTAATCCTATTTCCATCCACATCGGTCCAATTTTGTACTGTTTCGTTTCTGAAATTTGCATAACTAGCCCATGCTCGATTAGAGAATTAAGTAATCTATGTACTGTACTAACTGGGAGATGTGTTCTGTCCGCTATATCAGAAATGGCCCAATACTCTTTTTCATTAGTAGAATTTAATAACTTTATAATACTTATCGCTCGATCAATGGACTGTACCATAACTCACCTCTACTTCACTTGTAATATATTAGTACGCTCAATTACCTATCAATTTAACAAAAATCCGAAATGAAATCAATCCATTTATTCAATTTTCTAAAAATAAAAATATGCTGCGAACAATAATTTGAAAGCGCAAACAAAAAAATATTGACTTTTCTTTTTAATTATCTGAAAATTATAACAAGATTTCATATCACAGAATATATTCCACAATACGGAAAAACATCAAACTTTATTCTATCAACTACGAAAGTGAGGAAAACAACGGCGCAAGTAAATAATACAAACAATGAATTAAAACGTACGATGAAAAGTAGACACTTATTCATGATTGCACTCGGTGGTGTGATTGGAACGGGGTTATTTAACGGATCTGGCTTTATTATAAGTCAGGCTGGACCTGGTGGTTCCGTACTTGCCTTTATTGCTGGTGGATTATTAATGTATTTCGTTATGCTATGTCTTGGTGAGCTTGCTGTAGCCATGCCTGTTTCAGGTTCATTCCAGGAATATGCCACTAAGTTTATCAATCCTGCAACTGGTTTTACAATCGGATGGTTGTATTGGTTAAGCTGGGCGAATACGACTGGTCTTGAATTTACAACTGCCGGCATTACAATGCAGCGCTGGTTTCCTGATATTCCTGTTTGGGTTTGGTGTTTACTATTTGGCGTTACAATCTTCACGATTAACGCACTATCTGCTCGTAGTTATGCAGAAACAGAATTTTGGTTTTCAAGTATAAAAGTATCTGCCATTATCGCTTTTATTATTCTTGGCGGCGCCGCTATGTTCGGTTTTATCGATTTAAAAGGCGACGAACCAGCTCCGCTATTATCAAATTTCGTAAATCATGGTGGTTTATTCCCAAATGGACTTGCGGCTATTCTATTAACAATGGTTACAGTCAATTATTCCTTCCAAGGTACAGAACTTGTCGGAATCGCAGCAGGTGAAAGTGAAGATCCAGCAAAAACTTTACCTCGTTCTATTAGAAATATTATATGGCGCACGATGTTTTTCTTCGTCTTAGCAATCTTTGTTCTCGTTGCTTTAATTCCTTGGGAAGAAGCAGGATTAACAAAAAGTCCGTTCGTTGCTGTTTTTGATAATATCGGCATTCCATATGCCGCTGATATTATGAACTTTGTTATTCTTACTGCTGTTCTTTCTGTCGCCAATTCAGGATTGTACGCAGCAACTCGCATGCTTTGGTCACTATCAAAAAATGAAATGGCTCCAGCCTTTTTAAAGAAATTATCATCACGAGGAATACCTTTGAATGCTTTAATTATGACAATTGCTATTTCTGCTTTTTCTCTTTTAACAAGCGTTGTAGCTGCTGAAACGGTTTACTTATGGCTCATTTCCATTTCTGGCGTCATAACAATCATTGTTTGGATGTCAATTTGTGTCTCTCAATTCTTTTTCCGTAAACATTATGTAGCAGACGGCGGAAAATTAGAAGACTTAAAGTTCAAAACTCCACTTTATCCACTTGTACCAATACTTGGTTTTGGATTGTACGGCATTATATTAATCAGTCTAATCTTTATCCCAGAACAACGACTTGGAATCTATTGCACTGTACCATTTATTATCTTTTGCTACACTTATTATCACTTAAAAGTTAAGAAAAGAATTTCTACTAACACTAATAGTGAGACTAAAATTAGCGAGACGATGTAATACCCTGCTTATATAAAAGACCGCACATGACTTTCACTTCATGTGCGGTCTTTTATCATTTTAATTCGCTTTAAAATTATATAATGGCTTAATAATATGCTTTATATCTATTGTCTCTTTCGTATTTTCGATAATTTCATCCATTGGCTTGTATACCATTGGCGCCTCATCAATTGTGCTCTCTACTACCGATGTAGTCCAAACTTCTGTCATCGTATTTTGGAAGTCCTCTAGACTCAATAATTCTTTAGCCTTCTTGCGACTCATGATACGTCCTGCCCCATGCGGACCAGAAAAGTTCCAGTCTGGATTACCTTTACCAAACGCAATAATTGAACCATCTCTCATGTTAATTGGAATAATGACTCGTTCATCTTTCTGAGCTGAAATAGCACCTTTTCGTAGAATCATATTTTCTATGTCTATATAGTTATGTATTGTATTGAGACTCCCACGACTAAAGTCGCAAGCCCTAATCCTTACGGATTGACGGGTGGGATTCTTGAATGACTAAACGTT